>DATLUQ010000012.1 GCA_035533015.1 Gemmatimonadaceae bacterium
GGAGGCGAACCAGCGAACCCTCACGCACCGCGCGCACGTCGACCGATTGCGCCGGAACGACCGCCGCGGTCGCCAACAGGGCGCATGCGAGCACGCCGCGCCGCAGGCCGCGAGAACGGGTCGTCAGATCCCCGACATTCACACATCCAAATAGTGGGAGCAGAACGCCCCCCAGTCCATCAGCAGTCCCCTGACGGACCGCCGGTAGAACCGCGGCCTCGGACCCGCGCGCCAGCTTACTTGATACGCGCCCGTTCGAGGTGCACCACACCCACGCTGTCGGTGACGCCCATGTACACGACCCCGGGCCCGAATCCGGCAATCGTGCGGTACGCCGGAAGCTGGACGCGATCGGTGAGCTGACCCTGACGGTTGACCACGTCGTACACCGGCCGGCCGTCGCTGGCCTGCGACGTGCGGATCCACAGATTGCCGTCCAGGTCGCTCCGCGTGGCGCCGGCGCCGAATGCCGGCCGGTAGTCCGGCAGCTCGTAGGGCGCCACGAACTGCAGCGGCGGCATCGTGATCTGGGTGGCCGCGCCGCCGCGCAGGGGCGGTGCACCGCCCCGCCCGCCGCCGTCGGTGCGCATGACCATCACCATCTCGCCCATGCCACCACCGCCGCCGCCCGGATCGCCCCCGACCGTGACCCGCTGCTGCTGCCCGTTGCCGGTGAGTTTCCGCGTGGAGTCGAGCGCGGCGATTCGCTCCTGGCGCCGCTGTTCCATGACCTGTTTGGCGGAATCGATGACGGCCGCCTTCTGGTCGTCCGTGAGCCGCTGCCAGTCGAAGGGAATCTTGGGCGACGACGCGGTCGTGCCGTCCGGGTGGTACCAGTCGACGTGAAAATCGCTGCCGCGCACCACCGCCACCGTGCCGTCGGGGAGCAGCGCCCAGTCGTCCACGATCGGCAGCGGGTTCACGATCGCACTGGCCGTGAATCCGTTGTCGTTGCGCACGACGACCATCTTCGTTGGGGGAATCTTGAAGAACGCCACCGTGTCCTCGCCGCGCGTGGCAAGGTTGACCCGCACGATCGGCGCCGAATCGGGGAACTGGGGCGTGAAACTCTTGACATCCGCCGGACTCGACGGCGTGCGCACCAGGTTGGTGTTTCCGCGATAGACCAGGCGGCCCGCGGGATCGAATCCGGACATCCCGAACGGACCGCCGATCAGATAGATGGCCTCGTTGGGACGCGGCACCGCCATCACGCGTGCGACCTTGCCCGAGTCGTCGAACACCAGCATCGACAGCGACGCGGGATCGATGAACAACGTCGAATCGCCGCGATATGGGATGAGCCCGCCCGGCATGTTCCCGTACGCGTTGGCCGTGCTGGCGGTGGAGTCGGCCACCGGCGTGGCGTGCGACAGCGTGGAGTCGAACAGCAGCACGCGATGCGAGACGATGTCGTTGACGAGCACCCGGCGTCCGCTCAGTTCGCGCACCGCGGAGACCGCGCGCATGGGCACCGTGGATACGTGCTCGATGGGCCCGAGCGGGCGGATCGGCGGCAGCGATTGCTGGGCGAGGGCCGGCGCCGCCATGGCGGTAGCCCACAGGCCGAGGAAGAGGACGAGTCGGCGGATCATGATCTGGCTCCAGTGATTGCGGCGGGGCGCACGCGGGCGGCGGCGCGGAAAGTTACCTGCTGATGATAACGCGCATGCCGCCGCCCCCGGCATCTACCGTGAAGGACGTGCCGGCGTTCGGGCCGAATCCGGAGTTGGCAAGCCCCGCGGTGCCCGAACGAATAGCCGCGAGATAGCGTGGATCGAGGTAGCTGGCCACGATAGCGGGCAGCTTGCGCCGCTGTTCGGGCGTGAGCAGCCCCTTGATGGCGGGCGCGAGCTTGAGCAACAGATCCACCGATCCCTCGCGCCCGCGCCGGTACCGGTCGTAGGCCTGATCCTCGTCGAACCGATCGGGAAGACCGGCGAAGTATCTGGTGATGGGCGTCCAGATGGAATCCAACCGGATCACGTACCACCGGTTGAGCGTGGCGACGCTGTCGGCCTGCCGCGGGGTGAGCCCCAGGGTATCGAGCTGCCGCAGCATCACGGTCATCGGGTTGGTGAGGCCGCCGTTTCCATACAGGGCGCGCAGGATGGGCTCGCTGAGCTTGATGCCGTCGTGCGTGCGGCCCCGATCGAGTTGCTGGGTGAGCAGCTGTCGCTCGCGGGCAGGCCCCACGTCCACGCGCAGCATGGCCGTGAGCGTGACCGGCGACCGGGCCGTGGTGAACTGCGGATTGGTGGCGCCGAACCGCTGGTTCACCTGGTACAGGTAGCTCTGCGTCTGGCCATCGAACCCCCGCACGTAGAGCAGGGACGCATCGGGAACGGCCGACTGGCCCCAGCCGTGCGTGTGGTTCTGGCCGTGCAGCAGGAGGTCGGCGGCGCCCAGCGGATTGGCGATCTGGAACGACAGCGTGGCCCGCTGCGGCATGTGCACCTTGATCGGGTTGAACGAGAACGTGAGGCTCGCCGAGGTGGTCCACGGGCCTTCGCAGCTGTTGCGTCCTGCGACCCGGCCGAGCTGCCCTTCGAGGCAGTCGCGCACCCGGCCCGACGACGATGCGAGCAGCGACTGCATGGCGGCGGCGAGCGTCGGGTCGGTGGTGTGCGCCGGGTCGAAGACGAAGGCGCGGTCGTTGGCGTACCCATCGCCATTGATATCGGTGGCGACCATCGGCGTAAACGGAGTGCCCGACCGGATGTTGCCGTACCAGTTGACGCGCACCCAATCGAAGAAGTTGTAGCCCAGGCTGTACTGAATCTGGTGCCGGGAATCGAAACTCGACCGGCTCCACGACACGTCGAGTGGGTTGCCGGCCGTGCTGCCACCGCCAAAACCGCGCGTGCGCTCGCGGATGTCCTGGTACGTGTACGACAGGCTCCAACTGTAATTGGTGTTGAACGAGGCGGGTGCGATCTGGGCCGTGAACTGGGCGCTGCGCGACTGCATATCGGAGAGCATCTCCGTCACGTGGTTGAACAGCGGCGACCGGTAGGCGTCGTTGAACGCGATGGCGCCCGTGATGGGCACGATGCTCCCCGGCTGCACGAACACCGGCCGGTTGCCTTCGCTGGCCAACCGGAACGCCGCGTTGGGGTCGAAGTTGAGGTCGACGGACGACTGTTGGTTGACGTTGAGCGAGTACGTGGCGCCGAACGTGGCGTTGAAGCGGTTGTCGAGTATCGCCCCGGTCCACTGCAGGTTGGAGCGCAGGCTGCGCGGCGCGTTGTAGTCGTGCGCGAACAGGGTCACGTTGGGCGCCGAATTGGAGAACACGGTGCCGCTGCCGGCGCCCGCGCACGTCGTGGGAATGGACGCCGGATCGGCGAGGTAGCTGCTCCAATCGGGCACCGGAGCTGCCGCGCCCACGCAGGTGAGCTGCTGCAGGCCGCTCGCCAGGCCCGTGTTGTCCACGGCCGATCCGATGTCGGTCACGCGCCCCACGTTCTGGAACAGGCCGATGCCGCCGCGCACGACGGCGCGGGGGCCGCGCACGGCGCCCAGGAACCCGCCGATCTGCGGCGCCATGCCGTAGCTCCACGAGAATCCGATGCGCGGGCTCGCGTAGACGCGATTGGGCACGAGGTCGTTGGCCACGCCGAACGTCTGGGCCACGAGCGGGTTGGCGTTGGGCGCCGAGCCATACTGATTGCCGTCCAGGCGGACGCCGTACTGCACCTGAAGATCCGGGCTGTACCGGTAGGAATCGCCCAGGGACACGGCGCCCACCCATTCATCGCCGCTCCGCGTGCGGGGCCGCAGGGTGCGCGTGAACGACACCGGCGCTCCCGACGCGAGTTCACCCAGCGAGTTATACGTGAAGGTGCCCAGCGGATTGGTGGTCTGATCGAGCGTGTAGCCGTCCTGGCGGATCTCGCTGGTGAGCTCGATCCGATGCTTGTTGTCGAGACTGAACCACGACAGGTGGTTGGTCAGATCCACGCTCCGGCTGGCGTTGCTCGTGTGGAGGAACGAACTGCCCCCGAAGCCCACCGTCTGGACGCCCGCCGTGCCGTCGGGGAAGTCGGAGTTCACGAGTACGTTTCCGCTCGGCAACTCGAGGTAGGGTGTCGCGTACCGGCGCGAGCCGCTCACCGAGAGGCCGGTCTCGGTGAGGATGCCGAATCCGAAGTAGGCGGAATGGCGGGCCTGGACGCCCGCGTTCCAGTTGGTCATCGAGCCGCTGCTCGCCGGCAACTGGGTGGTGCCGAGGGACAACGGATTGAACTTGAACCAGCTGCCGTTCACCGTGACGTCGAGGGCCTGGCCGGACGTCGACGTGGGCGGCGCGAAGTCGAAGCTGCCCAGCACCACGCCCTGATCGGTGAGCTGCTGGCCGGGCACGCCGCGCACGGTGGCGGGCACCTGGTCCTGCTGGAGGATGCCGAGCAGCCGGCGCACGGAGTCGGGCGCGATGCCCGCCGTCTCCAGGCCGAGCGCGTCGGTATTGAGCAACGACCGCCACGGATTGGCCCGCTGGCCGAGCTGATAGGAGAAGTTGTAAAATGACTTGTCGAACTGGATGGGCCCCGACAGGCCACCGCTGAGATTGACATTCGTGTACTGCTGGCCGAGCGCGCGCGCCGCCGGATCGGTCCACTGCAACTGCGGCGCGTCGAACACCACGCTCGCCGACCGGTTGATGAAGTTGGTGCCCGACGCGGTGGTGATGTTGAACTGTCCGCCGCTGAACCCGCCGCGCGACACGTCGTACGGCGCCGTGACGAGCGAACTGCTCACCTGGGCGTCGCGCGGGATGTTCGACCCGCTGAAATCCATGCCGTTGAGCGTGTTCGTGTTCTGGCTGCCGTCCAGGCCGAGCACCGAGAAGCCCGAGGGATCGCCATTCGCGCCCGGCACGAAGAGCACGCCGGGCAGCGACGCCGCCATCGCCGCCAGGTCTCCCTGCTGGGCGGCCGTCAGCGCGTTGCTGTTCACGGTGCGCTCGGTGCCGCCGATGTCGGGTGGCGTCTCGTAGCGGTTGGGCCGCGTACGACCGGCCTGTACGTGAACCGTGTCGAGCGTGGCCACGGTGCGCGATAGCTTCGTATCGGCTACGAGAATCTCCTGATCGGCCGTACGCTTGACCTCGAACCGCTTGAGCGCGAACCCGGCGGCGTTGAACGCCACCATGTAGTCGCCGTCGCCGTTCGGAAAGATGATCGTGAACCGGCCGTCGCGATCGGTCCGTGCCGTGCGCGTCACGTTTCCGGAAATCGAGGTGGCCGACACCATCGCATTGGGCACCGGCAGCGACTCGGGGCTCGTGACCTGGCCGCGGATGACGTCGGCGCCCTGCGCCAGCACGGGTCGCGCGAGGATGAGGGCGGCCGCCACGAGAGCCAGTGATTGCAGAATGCGCCGAGCGGGCACGGGGATGATCCCAGGGGGTGGTGGCGCCTGATCGAGTTCGCGGGGAGGTCGCCAGCGATCCGAATTCTAACACCCGCCGGCCCGGCCCGTGGACGACGCGAATCCCGACGGAACGACCTCTTGGTCCCGGCCTGCGCCATCAGGGTTTACTGCGCCATCGCTGCCCGCGGCCGCTGGCGCGTCCGGGTCCCGCGTACCACATTCGGGCATGCAGCGGCGCACCTTTCTCCACTCGCTCGGCCTCTCGATGGCCGGGTTGGCCTTCGCCCGACGCGCACCGTTCGATTTCGGAACAGCGCGGCACCTGGACCGCGTCGGCCTGCAACTGTACTCCGTGCGCAACGCCATGAAACGCGACCCCACCGGCACCCTCGCCGCCGTGCGCGACATCGGATACCGGGATGTCGAGTTGCTCTGGACGTTCGACAACTTCGGGCAGACGCCGGCGCAGGTTCGCTCCACGCTCGACGGGCTCGGACTCACGGCGCCCTCGGCGCACATCGCGCCCGAACTCCTGTTGGGAGACTGGGCCAGAGCGCTCGATCAGGCGAAGTACCTGGGCCACCAGTACCTGATCGTGCCCAGCCTGCCCGACGAGACCAAGACGTCGCTCGACGCGTGGCGACATTGGGCGGACGTGTTCAACACCGCCGGCGCCGCGGCCCGGACCGCCGGCATCTGGCTGGCCCAGCACAACGAGCCCGAGCACGTGCATCCCATCGATGGGCAGATCCCGTACGACCTCTTCATCGAGCGCACCGATCCCAAGATCGTCCGCCTCCAGCTCGATTTCGGGAACATGGTCGTGGGCGGTGGTGACCCGATGGCGTATCTGAAACGGTACGGCGACCGCTACTGGACCTTCCACGTCAAGAACGTGGTGGCCGACCGGACGCACGACACGGAACTGGACGCCGGCGTGCTCGACCTGAGCGCGCTGCTCGGCGCCGTCACGGATATCGATGCCAAACCCTGCTACGTGGAGCAGGAGAGTCCAGCCGACGAACTGGCGAGCGCGCGCTCCAATTACGAGTACCTGTCCAAACTCGCCTTCTAGATCGCCGTCTCACCGGCCTACTGTCCTACTGTCCTTTCCGCATCCGGGCATCCGGGCATCCGGAATCCGCCAACCCGCGTGGAGTACGTGTCGGCGCCCTTCCTGTAATAGTCGCCCACATACCAGATCGTGCAATCGTCACTCGGGTCCACGGCGGTCTGGCTGTAGTCTTCCCACCGGCGAGTGGCCGTCTGGGCGGCTTCGCCGTCGGCCAATACGGCTTCGTGAAGCGCAAGTTGTCCCGGGGGATCGCCCGCCAGCCGCCCGGCGAATCGCTGGCCGGCAAACACGTTCGCTCCGCCGAACGAGTAACCGATGCCGATGTTTCCCGCTCCGTCCATCGCCGCGCTTCCCATCCAGCGGTAGTCGCTGTCGGGCGCGAAGGTGCCCTGCTGGTACAGCGACAGCGTGCCGCTCGCGCCCAGCCGGAACTCGTACCAACGCACCCCGCCGGCACCCTCCGTGGTGTTCACGGAATGCACCGCGACCACCGATTGCTGGTCGCCGATGCGACGATAGGTGAGGCGGGCCATCAGCTTGTCGCCCTGTGCATCGAGCCGGCGATCGGTGCCGGGCTGCGGTACGCAGTCCGAGAGTTGGCCGTCGCACAGATAGTGGTAGGGAGCCACGCCGATCTTCACGGGCCCCGACAGCGATGTTCGGGTGGAATCCTTCCAGTCCACGTGGAACCGCCAGACGTACACCCCGTCGTCCTCCATCACGCCCTTGAGTTGTGTGCCGCCGGCCGCCATCACGATGGCCGGAGCGCCGGCGTCGGGCAACTGCGTGCCGTCCAGGTCGGCCACGTTGAGAAAGTTCGCGCCGTCCACGGTAACGCACTGCTCGGTGGCGGGCTCGCCGATCAACATGCGAGCGCGATCCACGGCGCATACGGTTTTCTGGATGACATTGTCGCCGCTGCTCGTGGCCACGTAGTACGCGTCGGGCCATACCGCGGGGCGCGGATAGTCGGGAAAGAGATGGCGGCTGAACTCGTATCGGTAGTACGGCCCGAACGGACTCGCGCCCGCGCTCACCGCATAGCACATCGCGTAGTGCCCCGCCGCCGTGTCGCCGCGCGCGAGCGTGGAGTCGGCGGGCGACAGCCTGGTGAAGATCGGCATCACGATCAACCACCGGCCGGCCAGCTGATCGTACCGCACCACGGCGTCGCCGTTGTTGTGGCTGGAGCAGGCGCCGGGGAATCCCGCGAACACACTGCGCGTTTCCACGGGGCCGTAGAGCACCTTGCCCGTGGTGTCGAAGGTGGCGCCCTTCTTGGTGAAGATGGCCATGCGGCTATTCACGATCTGCACGATATGGTCCGGCCCCACGGCCAGGGTGTTGTCCGACGGATTCCGCAGACGCGCCGCGCCTTGCGGCCCCTCGAACCCGGCGCCCAGCCCGTCGAAGCCGGCGACGATCGCGGGGGCCGCTTCGCGCCCCTGGGTCCGCTGTTCGACCGCCGCCGAACCGGGGGGCGTGGTGATGGGCGGCGGCACCACCCTTCCGTCGGCAACGCTGTCGTCGAGCGAATCAGGGGCCAGCGCGTAGGGTGGCAGTGGGTCGAGAGTCGGCGTCGGCTCGGCGGCGGCCCCGGTCATTGACGGAAGCGTGCCGAGCGGGCGAGACAGGTCGTGATGGACGGCCGCGCTGAACAGCACGTCGTGCGTGGCCACGAGCGGGTGCGATACGGCGGCCGCCGCGCGCGCGGCGCTGTAGCGGTCGGCCGCCACGAACGCGGCGATGGCGAGCAGGATGGCCGATGAGGCCATCGGTCTCAGATGACGGAGCATGGCGGGTTCCTGGCGAAGCGTGCCGGGGAGCGGGCGCTCTTCCTATGATAGCGAGGCGCGGGGGCGCGGGCGACCCGGAACCAGCCCCCCCTTGCCAGACTTTCTAGATTGACCGTTGGGCCCGATTCCCGGGCCAGGGAGTCCCGGAGGACCCATGTCGATCAGACCCGTCAAGCGCATCGTCGAAGCCACGCCCACCATGGAAGGGGCGGGGGTCAAGCTCCGTCGCGCGTTCGGCTTCGGGGCCACCGAGGAGTTCGACCCGTTCCTCCTGTTCGACGACTTTCGGAACGAGAAGCCGGAGGACTTCCTGCGCGGGTTTCCGTGGCATCCGCACCGCGGCATCGAAACCATCACGTACGTACTCAAAGGCACCGTGAACCACGGCGACAGCCTGGGCAATTCGGGCACGCTGGGTGCGGGCGACGTGCAGTGGATGACCGCGGGCAGTGGGATTCTTCATCAGGAGATGCCCACGGGCGACGCGGCCGGACGGATGCATGGGTTCCAGCTGTGGGGCAATCTGCCCGCGTCGCGGAAGATGACCGACCCGCGCTATCAGGACATCGGATCGAAGGACATCCCCGAGATCACGGACGACGACGGCACGATCGTGCGCGTGGTGTGCGGCGACTTCTGGGGCAAGACGGGCCCCGTGGACGGCATCGCCGCCGAGCCGCAGTATCTCGACGTGTCCGTGCCGGCCGGCGTGCGCAAGACGCTGCCGGTGGAGACGTACCGGCACGCGTTCGCGTACGTGTTCGAGGGGAGCGGCACGTTCAGCGGCGCGTCCGATCCGTTCGGTGCGCTCACCGAGCGGGTGGGCGACAACGGCGCCACGGTGGCCGAGGAGACGGTGCGCGACACCGCGGGCAATCGGAGCCTGGTGCTGTTCGACAGCGGCGACGAGGTGACCGTGCAGGCCGGCGACGAGGGGATCCGGTTTCTGCTCGTGTCGGGCAAGCCCATCGCCGAGCCGGTGGCGTGGTACGGGCCGATCGTGATGAACACGCAGCAGGAGCTGCGGCAGGCACTCGACGAGCTGAACCGGGGGACGTTCATCAAGCACGCGTGAGGCGGGGGCCCACGACGGGCGCCGCCCGATCGCCGGTCAGTCCAGCATGAGATCGCAGTATTGGAACCGGCCGTCACGGAGCACGCGCTCCCCGAGCCGCACCGGCAGTTCGTCGCTCAGCAGCGGGCCGCCCACCAGGCACGAATGGAACTCGCCGTTCTCTCCGCACGGATCGGCCGTGGCCGGAAGATCGGCGAGCAAGGCCTCGTCGTACGGGCGCCCGGCAAAGCTCGCGGCGAGCTGTGTCGTATCCACGCAGGTGAGAATCGCCCGGTGGCCGCGCGCGATGAACTCGTGCGCCAGCTGGCGCGTATCCAGGCCCCAGAGCGGGTAGAGCCCCTCCCAGCCGAGGCGGCCCAGGAGCGCCTCACGATATTCGCGCACTTCGACGAGATACAGATCGCCGAACGCCACCGTGTCGAGCCCGGGCCACCGCTCGCGCAGCCGCGCCAGCGCATGGGAAAACGCCCCCTCATATTCGGGGTTGGACGACTGCATCGGGATCTCGGCCACTTCCAACGGCAGATGGAGCGCCGCCGCCTGCCGGTCGAGGATCGCGCGCCGCACGCCGTGGATGCTGACGCGGTCGTAGCCGGCCGTCACGGTGGTGAGAAGCGCCACGACCTCGACGTCGGGATCCGCGAGCAAGGACTCGAGCATCAAGGTCGAATCCTTGCCGCCGCTCCATGAAGCGACGACGGCGCGCGCGGCCCCGGCCGCCGACCGTGTGGAAGTCATGACACCGGCCCTACTGGACGACCCGAACGGTCGATGCTCCGACGATGGTGCGGTCGAAAGTCGGCACTGCCGTGACGGCGACCGTTCCAACCGCGTGCGCCGTGGCGAGCCCGGTCAGCGAGTCCACGCTGACCACTGCGGGCGATGACGACGACCATCGGAACTGCGGCGCCGGGGTGCATCCCGGCATCGACGCCGAGAAGCGCAGCGTGTCGCCCACATTCAACGTCACGCTCAACGGCGAGACGATCGCCGTCTGCAAAGAGTTCCCGCAATTCTCGGCCATGTTGGCCGCCGTCGTCGTCTTCGCCCCACACCCCGCCGCACCCGCGAACACGAGCCCTGCAATCAAGCGTGACATTCTCATCCGAGCCTCCGGAGTTCTGGATTGGCGTGTCACGTATTGCATGTACACTGATACCCCGATTCCGAGGCTCCGCAAGGCCCAACCGGTGGCATGCCGATCAGCCGGCGCGTTGGTGACGGCCGAGCCCGGCGTACGACGCGCTCCTAGGCGGCCGCCTCCGCCCCCCGGATCCTGCCCACGATCCACGCGAACAGCATCAGCGCCGCCACACCGAGTACCGCTTCCGTGTACAGCATCCCGTTCGTGTGCCATGCGTCGTGCGCCCAGCCGTCGATCCGCAGCACGCCGAGCGTGAACAGCGTGTTCATCGCGAAGAAGAGATTGATCTTCGTGGCCGCCGCCGTGTGCCCCACGATCGCCAGCACGAGTCCGGTGAACGACGCCGCCACCATGCCCAGCGTGAACGTGTAGAACAGCGTGGATACCGTGTAGCCGAGCGCGGTCCGCGGCGACCAGGCCATGACCACGCAGGCCACGAGCCCCAGCGCGCAGCTCACCGCGTACGCCGTCGGCTTGTGGATCCGGTCGGCGAGCCGCCCTCCGGCGAAACACCCGGCGACGATCGCGATTCCGCCACCAAGCCCAAGTATTAGTGAAACAGTATCTGCCGACGCGTGCCATTCCGGGCCGAGCGAGCCGAAGAGGTCCTTGGCCGCGCCGGTGCCGATGGGCAGGATGGCGAGCAGCAACGCGATGCGCCCTGCCTTGGAGCGCATGATCCCCACGAGTTCCCGCCATGCGTCGCGCGCGCGCGCGCCGACCGACACCCCGGGGCGCGGGCGCTCGGGCTCCTCGACGAGCAGCAACGGCAGCGCGCACAGGAAGAGCACCACCGCCAGCCCGGCGCCCGCCATCCACGGCGCCGGCGTGTGCTGCATGAGCCAGAGCCCCAGTCCCCCGCCCGCCGTCTGCCCGAAATGGTTGCCCGACTGGAACCACCCCGCCGCCCGCCCCCGCGCCGCGACCGGCGTGTTGTGCACCATCAAGCCCTCGGTGGCAAACGCCACGAACGTCGCCGCCACGCTGGACAACAGGACGAGTAGTGAGAGCAGAGGCATGGTCTGCCGTGAGAGCGGCACGACCGTGATCGCGATGAACCCCGCCGATACGGTCGCGATGGCGATCAGGTACCACGCCTTGCGCGTGAGCGTGTAGTCGCCCACCGGTGCCCACACGAATTTCCACCCGGACGCGAGCAGCGTCATGCCCACCACGCCGGCGATGGCCGAAACCGAGACGCCGGCCCGCACCGCGAGGTAGCCGAGTGCGATGGAGGGGAAGCCGAACGACATCCCGAACGGAAAGTAGAGTACCGCCCATACCCACGGGTGGCGGGCTGCGGGGGGCGACGATGTGCCGCCGTCCGCCACCGGGGGAAGCAACTCCTCTGAAATCGCGGATTCGGCGGGCGCCATGACCGGCGAACATACGGAAGGGGCGGTCGCGGCGCGAATTCGGCACGTGGAAGCTGGAGGGGCACGCAGCGCCCCGCCGCTGTAGTTTGGTGGATCGCGTCCGCCACGCCTTCATGAGGTTCCCGTGCCGAACCACCTGCTCCCGGCGAGCCGCCGTCCCGCCATCCGCCTTGCATTCGCCGCCGCGTTCGCCGCAGCCCCACTCCTCGCGGCGCGCGCCGCCGCCCAGACCCAGTCTGCGCCGGCGTTCGACCCCGCCGCCACCGCCGCCGGCCCCCGCCCCACCCCGGGACCGGTGTACGAGTCCTTCGCCTTCAGTCGCGCCGTGGCCCGCGGCACGCGCACCCGCAGCGGCCTCCCCGGCCCCAACTACTGGGTGCAGCACCCACGCTATGCGATCGACGCCACGCTCGACCCGGCGCGCAATCGCGTGACCGGGCGCGAGACGGCGGAGTACGTGAACCACTCACCCGACTCGCTGCGCACGATCGCCGTGTATCTGCGGCAGAACGTCTTCGCGCCCGGCGTGCCGCGGCGCCAGCCGGCGCCCATCACGGGCGGCGTCACGCTCGGCCGCGTGACGGTGAACGGCCGCGCGATCGTCGGCGAGCGCCATCGCAACCCCGCGATGCCGATCACGGCACCACCGGAGCAGCCGCCGATGGTGGGGCAGTACGCCGTGGACGGCACGGTGATGTGGATTCCGCTCGCCCGGCCGTTGCTGCCGGGCGACAGCGTGCAACTGACGTTCGCCTGGTCGTACTCGCCGGCACCGGCCCCGGCCGATGGACGCGAGGGCCACGACGGGCACGTGTACTTCATGGGCTACTGGTATCCCGAGATCGCCGTGTACGACGACGTGGACGGATGGGTGACCGACCCGTACCTGCTCGAGGCCGAGTTCTACATGGATCCGGCCGACTACGACGTGCGCGTCACCGTACCGCACGGGTGGGTGGTTGACGCCACCGGCACGCTCGCCAACGCGGACGCCATTCTCACACCCGCGGCGCGCGACAGCCTGGCCGCCGCGCGGCGCACCGGCCGCGTGGTGCGCGTGCTCACGCCGGGCGCTGCCGGGGTGTTCCGGCCGGGCGGCGCGACCACGACCTGGCACTTCGTGGCCCCCGACGTGCGCGACTTCGCGTGGGGCACGAGCGACCAGTATGCATGGGACGCGACGCGCGCCCTCGTGAACGGCGGGCTCGACACCGTGGCCATCAACAGCTTCTTCACGCTCACCGGGCCCGCCGCCGCCTGGCGGTTGGGCGGCGCGCGGTTCACGCGCGACGCGATCGAGCAGCTGTCGGCCTATCTGTGGCCGTATCCGTGGCCGAAGATGACGTCGATGGAAGGCGTGCTCAACAGCGGCGGCATGGAGTACCCGATGATGACGCTGATGCAGCCGTGGGCCGACACGCTCTCGCTGGCCGGCGACCTGATGCACGAGACCGGGCACATGTGGTTCCCGATGCAGGTGGGGTCCAACGAGACGCGCTATCCGTGGATGGATGAGGGGTTCACGCAGTTCGACGTGGCACAGGGAATGCGCGCCCTGTACGCCGAGCCCCGCAGCGGCGGCCGCCCCAACGACTCCGAGCAGGGCCAGCGCGCGCTCTACGTGGGCAGCGTGCGCGCCGGGGGCGATGCGCCGCTGATGCTGCCGGGCGACGAGTACCCGCAGGATCTGTACTTCGTCATGTACTACGACAAGACGGCACAGGCGCTGGCGGCGCTGCGCGCCATTCTCGGCCCCGACACCTTCCATCGCGCGTTCGTCGAATACGGCCGCCGCTGGATCGGCAAGCATCCGCAGCCATATGACTTTTTCAATACCATGGCGAGCGTTTCTGGGCGCGACCTGTCGTGGTTCTGGCAGAGCTGGTTCTACCACGCCTGGCCGCTCGACCAGGCCATCGCCGGGGTGACGGCCGACGGCGATTCGGCGGCGATCACGATCGTCGATCGCGGCCTGGCGCCGATGCCGGTGCCGCTCGCGGTCACGCGCGCCGACGGCAGCGTGCAGCGGCTGGAGGTGCCGGTGGAGGCGTGGCTCGCCGGCGCCCGGCGGGCCACGGTGCGGGTGGCGGTGCGGCCGGCGATCATCAAGGTGGAGATCGATCCGGATGCTGCCTTCCCGTACGTGGACCGCGCGCACCTCACCTGGACGCCGCGGTGACCGGCGCGCCCGCGCCACCCGCTGGCGACCCCCGGTGCCGCGGCGTATGATTTCTTCGTCCCCCGCCCGACCGCCGTCCCAGAGGAGTGCCATGCGCGCCACATCGCTATTTGCCGTCACCGTCGGACTCGCCGCAGTGCTCGCCGCCCCCGCCCCTGCCACGGCGCAGGGCGGCGCCGAGCAGGCCGCACCGGCCAACGATCCCATCGCCACACTCGTCGGCCGCCTCAGCCTCGACCAGTACAAGGCCAACATCAAAGGCCTCACCACCTTCGGGGACCGCCGCCAGGGCACCGAGCGCAATCGCAAGGCGGTGGACTGGATCGAGGCCCAACTCAAGAGCTACGGCTGCACGGACGTCGAGCGGCTCACCTACATGTTCGAGCCCCCGCCGCCGCGCGGTCGGGGTGCGGGCCGCGGTGGTCGCGGTGGCCGCGGTTTCGCAGAGTCCGACATCGCGTCGGGAGGCGGACGGTATCGCGGCATCCGCGCCCGCACGGGTGTGAACAACGACTCGCTCAAGCAGCCCGACCTCGCCATCCGCGCCGAGGACGCCGAGGCCAGCGTGCCCGGCGAACGGCAAGAGGTGTATTGCACCAAGATCGGCACCACCCACCCCGACGAGATGTACATCGTGGGCGGCCACATGGACGGCATCGGCTGGGGCCAGGCCGCCAACGACGACGGTTCGGGCGCGGCGCTCGTCATGCAGTTGGCGCGCGTGTTCAGCAACCCGGACGTCAAGACCGAACGCTCGATCCGCTTCATTCTATGGAACAACGAGGAGTCGGGCCTCAACGGGAGCCGCGCCTACATCGCCCAACGATTCGCACTGCAGGGCAAGGAAGACCCGCCAGGTTCCGGCAAGTATCCCGAGCCCCGATGGCTGGGCATGATCCAGCACGACATGATGCTGTGGGACCACGGCATGCCGCGGGCCGACGGCACGGTGAGCAAGGAGCAACGCCCCGAGGCGAACGTCAACATCGAATTCCAATCGAACTCCAAGATGGCCGCCGAGTCGCAACAGCTGGCCTGGACCTTCGAGGCGGCCAACGAGAAGTACGCCACCGACTATCCGGCCCAGGTGGGCCGCCACATGACCAACACCGACTCCGATCCGTTCAAGGACCTGGTGCCGGCTATTAGTCTTCGTGAAAACGAACGCGGGACGCAGATCGGCGCCGGCTGGGATCCCAACTGGCACCAGCCCACCGACGTCTACACGACCTACCACGACAAGGATTTCCGATTGGGCCTCAACGCGGCCCAGACCACGCTGGCCGCGGTGGCCGAACTCACCGGCGCCACGATCCAGAAATAGGCCGCCGATCCGTTTCGGCCGGCGACGCCGGCGTGCCGGATGCGCGGCGCGCCGGCGTCAGTCGTGTTTGAGGTCGCGCCGCACGGCGGCGAGGCCGCCGCCGTCCACCACGCGCTTGTAGCCGGCTCGCTTGAGCACGTCCACCGCCATCGCCGACCGTGAGCCGCTGGCACAGTACACCAGGATCGACGCGTCCGGCGGAATGCCGCGCTGCGCAAGCGCCTCGCGCCCCACCTTCTGCACCGGGATGCACACGGCGCCCGGCACGTGGCCGAACACGAACTCCAGTCGCGATCGGACGTCGATCACGACGGTCACCGTCTTGTTGCGATACTTCATGAATCGATGCCTGGCTAATGATGGCCCGGGGTCGCCCGGAAGAGTCCGAGGTCGACGGACTCGGCCATGGCGCGGTAGCCGGCGTCGCCCGGGTGCAGATGGTCTCCCGAATCATAGGCCGGCAGGAATCGCGCCGGATGACTCGGATCGCGCGTCACGGCGTCGAAATCTATGACGCCGTCGAACGCCCCGCCGGTGCGGATCCAGGCATTCACCGCCTGCCGCTTGGCTTCCGACGCCGGCGAGTAGTAGTCCCCGGAGCCCTCGAACGGTGTGAGCGTGGCGCCGAGTACCGTGAGCCCGCGCTCGTGCGCCCGCTGGGCTAACTGCGACAGCCCGAAGATGATCTGCTCGGCGCTCACCGAGTCGT
The DNA here is from genome assembly GCA_035533015.1 of Gemmatimonadaceae bacterium. Taxonomy (NCBI): domain Bacteria; kingdom Pseudomonadati; phylum Gemmatimonadota; class Gemmatimonadia; order Gemmatimonadales; family Gemmatimonadaceae; species Gemmatimonadaceae bacterium. The sequence goes on from DATLUQ010000012.1 coordinate 16,055, forward strand.
CCGGGTTCCTGGAGTCGTTCGCGCGGCCGATGTCGTTGATGCCCTCCATCACGATCACGTCCCGCACTCCGGGCTGCAGCAGCACGTCGCGGCCGAATCGCGCCAGCGCGCTCGGTCCCGCCCCCGGGTTCAGCACGCGATTGCCCGAGATCCCCGCGTTCACGACGCTCATGACCGGGGCGCCCGGTGTCATGAGCAGCCGTTGGGCCAGGTCGTCCGGCCAACGGTGGTTCGCGTTGGGCGTGGACTGGTAGCCGTCGGTGATCGAGTTCCCGATCGCCACGATGGCGCCCGCCGCCAGCGGATTCGTCACGTCCACCCCGGTGAGAAAGACCCACATGTCGAGCGTCGTGTCGGGCGCGAACGCGGCGGCGGCCGCGACGTCGCCGGGCCCCGACACGTAGTTGGTCTGCAGCCCCAGCAGGTGGCGCGTGGAGGTTCGCGCGGAGTCGGGGAGATAGAGACTCACGACGAGGTCAGCCAGCGCCGGTACGCGATACGCGATGGGATCGCTGACCACCGCGGCGCCGGCCCCGATGGTCACCGTGGCGCGACCGCCGAAGGTGAGCGCCCGGTCGGAACCGGCGATCGCATTCGCCCCAACGGCGTGCAACGCCACGCGGGCATCGCCGATCACGAGGGGGCGGTCACCGTATTCGTTGGACAGCCGCACTCGCACACTGTCGCCGCCGAGCGTGGTGTGCACGATCTCGCGCAACGTGCGGTTCACGTACGTGGGCACGGGATCGACGGTGCCGGCCGGCGGCCGCGCCGGCATCCACGACGCGCTCGGGGCCCAGGTGGCGATCCAGTGCGGCGGCGCGCTCCCCTGGGCGGCGGCCGGTGGAGCGGCGGCCGCCGTGAGCAGCGCCACGAGGGCGGGAAAGAAGCGTTTCATCTGAGCAATGGTCGTCGGTGAACGTTCAGACTAACGCATCGGGCGCTGGCTTCGGAAGCCCGGCGCGCACATCAGTCGCCCGGAACGGCCTCGGGAATCGCGGCGCCGCCACTGTCCCGGGCGGCCGCCCGTCCGCGCGAGAACCAGGTCTGCAGCTCGTCCAGGTACGTGTAGAACACGGGCGTCACGTACAGCGTCACGAGCTGCGAGAACGCCAGGCCCCCCACGACGGCCACGCCCAGCGGCCGCCGCGTGGCCGAGCCGGCGCCCCACCCCACGGCGATCGGGATGGCGCCCATGAGCGCGGCCATGGTCGTCATCATGATCGGACGGAAGCGCACGCTCGCCGCCTCCAGGATGGCCTCGCGCGGCGACTTCCCGCTCCCGCGCTGCGCCTCGATGGCGAAATCGATCATCATGATCGCGTTCTTCTCCACGATTCCGATGAGCATGATCACACCCACGAACCCGTAGATGTCGAGATCGAGTCCCGCCAGCCAGAGCGTGCTCAGCGCCCCGAACGCCGCGAAGGGCAGTCCGGTGAGGATCGTGACCGGATGGATGAAGCTCTCGTACAACACGCCGAGGATCACGTAGATCACGAACACGGCGAGGATGAGAAGCACCGCCAGCCCCGCCTGCGTGTCCATGAACGCCTGGGCGATGCCCGAGAAGCTGCCGGTGATGTTGGCGGGCAGGATCCGGGCCGACGCCTGCGTGACCGCGGTGAGCGCGGTGCCCAGGGACACCCCGGGCGCCAGATTGAACGAGATCGTCGCCGACGGGAGCTGGCCCGAGTGGTTCACGGTGACCGGCCCCACGCTGTCGTCGAACCGCGCCACGGTGGACAGCGGTACCAGCGGCCCGCGCGACGACCGCACCCACAGCCCCCCCAGCGCGCCGACGTCGGACTGGTACTGCGGCATCAACTCCATCACCACCCAGTACTCGTTGGTGGACGTGTAGATCGTGGACACCTGCCGTTGACCGAATGCGTCGTAGAGGGTGTTCTCGATCTCGGCCGCCGACACGCCCAGTTGTCCGGCCTGTTCGCGATCGATGTCCACGGTCACCTGTGGATTGTTGATCAGCAGGTCGCTGGTGACGTCGGTGAGGATCGGGAGCTTTCGCAGCCGCGCCTCGAGCGCGCGGGCCGCCGTGTCGAGCGCGCCCATGTTGGCGCTCTGGAGCGTGTACTGATAGAGGCTCTTGGACGCGAGGCCGCCGATCGAAATGGCCGGCGGATTCTCGATGAAGACCGCGATGTCGGGCACGCTGGCCACGGCGCGCGTGAGGTCGCGCGCGATCTCGTCGGCGCTGCGGTGCCGCTCGGTGATCGGCTTGAGGTCGATCGTCAGCTGCCCCTGGTTGGCCGCCGCCGTCGTGCCGACCGCCGACGTCACCGACCGTACGTCGGAATCCTGCGCCACGACCGCCGCCACCTGTTGCTGCCGCAGCGAGAGGGCGTCGAACGAGATGCCCTCCGCGGCCTCGGTGGTCGCGAGGAGTTGCCCGGTATCGTCGGACGGGAACAGCCCCTTGGGAACGGCCCAGAACAGCCAGCCGGTGACGACCAGCGTGACGAGCGAGAATGCCAGCGCCGCCGGCCGCCGCTGCATGACCCACGCCAGCGTGCGCTCGTAGATGCCCAGCCACCCGTCGAAGAACCGCTCGACGAGCAGGTAGAGCCGCCCGTGCACGCGGTTGTGCTCCGAGCGCAGGAAGCGGCTGGAGAGCATGGGCGTGAGCGTCAGCGACACGAAGCCCGACACCAGGATCGCTACGCCGATCGTGACCGCGAATTCGTGGAACAGCTTGCCGATGATGCCGCCCATGAAGAGAAACGGAATGAACACCGCGGCCAGCGAGAACGTCATCGACAGGATGGTGAATCCCACCTCGGCGGCTCCGTCGATCGCCGCCTGTCGCTTGGATTTCCCCATCTCGAGGTGACGCACGATGTTCTCGAGCATGACGATCGCATCGTCGACCACGAAGCCCACCGCCAGGGTGAGCGCCATCAGCGACAGGTTGTCCAGACTGTAGTTCAGCAGGTACATCACCGAGAACGTCCCGATGATCGACATCGGCAGCGCGAGACTGGGAATGATCGTGGCCGAGAGGTTGCGCAGGAAGAAGAAGATCACGAGGACGACGAGCACCAGCGTCAGTTCCAGGGTGAACGTCACGTCGTGGACCGACGCCTGGATCGTGACCGAGCGATCGTAGAGCGTGGACACCTTGACCGTGGGCGGGATCTCCGCCTGCAGGCGGGCGATCGACGCCTTGACGCGATTGGCCACGTCCACCGTATTGGTGCCCGGCTGCCGTTGGATGGCGAGCACGATCGACCGCTGCCCGTTGTACCAGCTGGCCGTCTTGTCGTTCTGCACGTCGTTGGTGATCCGGCCGAGCTCGCTCAGGTGCACCGGCGCGCCGTTGCGGTAGGCCACGATCACGTCGCGGAACTGATCGGCGTTGGAGAGCTGTCCGGTGGCCTGCACGGTGAGCGCCGTCTTCGGGCCCCACAACACGCCGGTGGGCAGGTTCACGTTCTGAGCGGCGATCGCCGTGGCCACGTCCTCGAGCGCGATGCCGCGCGTGGCGAGCTGCGCCGGGTCGAGCTGCACGCGGACGGCGTACTTCTGCGCGCCGTATACCAGTACCTGGGCCACGCCCCCCACCATGGACAGCCGCTGGGCCAGCGTCGTCTCGCCGATCTCGTCGAGCGTGGACAGCGGGACCTGGGTGGAGGTGAGGGCCAGCGTGAGAATGGGCGCGTCGGCGGGATTCGACTTCTGGTAAGACGGCGGCACGATGCCCTGCGGCAGGCTGCGCACGGTCTGGGCGATCGCGGCCTGCACGTCCTGCGCGGCGGCGTCGATGTCGCGGTCGAGCGCGAACTGGACCACGATCTGCGTCTGCCCGACGCTCGACGTCGACGTCATGTTGTCGATGCCGGCGATGGTCGAGAACTGCTTCTCGAGCGGCGTGGCGACGGTGGCCGCCATCGTCTGCGGACTGGTGCCCGGCAGCGTGGCCGTGACCGTGATCGTCGGGAAGTCGACGTTCGGCAGGTCGCTCACCGGCAGCTGCCGGTAGGCCACGATGCCGAATACGAGAATGCCCACCATGACGAGCGTGGTCATGACGGGGCGTTTGATGAACAGCGTCGTGAAATTCATGGGGTCAGTCGCCCGCCGCCGGGACCGGCTGGCCGCCCGCGGTGGTGGTGGCGCCGGTGGCACGCGCGAATACGCGGCCGGTCCAGCCCTGCAGTTCGTCGAGGTAGGTGTAGAACACCGGCGTGACGTAGAGCGTCACGATCTGCGAGAAGGCGAGCCCGCCCACGACCACGACGCCGAGCGGCCGCCGCGACGCGGCGCTCGCCCCCACGCCGATCGCGATCGGCAGCGTGCTGGCGATGGCCGACACGGTCGTCATCATGATCGGCCGGAACCGCACGCTTGCGGCCCGCACGATCGCCTCGGCGGGCGTGCAGTGGTCCTCGCGCTCGGCGGCGATCGCGAAGTCGATCATCATGATCGCGTTCTTCTTGACGATGCCCACGAGCATGATGATCCCGACGTAGCCGTACACGCCGAGCTCCACGTGCGTGATCCAGAGCGCCAACAGCGCCCCGAACGCCGCGAACGGCAGACCGGTGAGGATCGTGATCGGGTGGATGAAGCTCTCGTACAGGATTCCGAGAATGATGTAGATGATGAATACCGTGATCAGGAACAGGAGGCCCATCCCCTGCTGCGACGCCTCGAACGCCTGGGCGGCGCCGGAGAAGCTGGCCGAGATCGTCGCCGGAAGCGTGCTGCGCGCCAGGCGGTTCACGGCGTCCACGGCGGTGCCCAGCGACACGTTGGGCGCGAGGTTGAACGAGATCGTCACCGACGCCATCTGGCCGGAGTGCGCCACACTGAGCGGTCCCTCGGTGTGCTCGAACGTCGCCACGTCCGACAACGGGATCATGCGGCCGTTGGAGCCCGGCACGAAGAACCGCTTGAGCACGTTGGCGTCGGTCTGCGCCGCGGCGACCGTCTCCATGACCACCCAGTACTCGTTCGTCGGGGTGTAGATGGTGGACACCTGCTGCTCGTTATAGGCGTCGGCCAGGGCCTGTTCGATCGCCGCCGGCGTCACGCCCAGCGAGAGCGCACGGTTGCGGTCGATGTGCACCTGCAGGATCGGAGCGCGGTTCTCGAGATCCGACGTCACGCTGGTGAGCAGCGGCACCCGCTGCATCCGCTCCATCAACTTCCCGGCCTCGGCGTACAGCGTGTCGATATCGTTGGCGCGCAGGGTGAACTGATACTGGGCCTTCGCCGAGCGGCCCCCGATGTGGATGGCGGGCGGATTCTGAAAGTAGACGGCGAGCCCGGGGATGCCCGAGAGGCGTTGCGTCAGTTCGTTGACCATGTCGTCCGCCGACGGCCGCTGCCCCTCCGGCTTGAGCGTCACATTCAGCCGTCCCTGGTTGGAGGACCCGAACCCGCCCCCGACCCACGAACTGAACGACTGGACGTTGGAATCGGTGGCCAGCCGCGCCATCGCGATCTTCTGCAGCCGCTCCATCTCCGGGAACGACGTGCCCTGCGCCGCCTCGGTCGAACCGTTGAGCTGCCCGGTGTCGTCGGGCGGGAACAGCCCCTTGGGAATGATGATGAACAGCCCGGCCGTCAGCACGAGGATCACGACTGAGAAGGCCAGGGCGTACCGGCGGTGCCGCATCACCCATGCCAGACTCTGCTCATACGCATGCAACGTCCGCTGGAACATCCGCTCGGTGGCGTCGAACCAGCGGCCGTGGCGCTCCTCGCTCTTCGCCTTGAGCAGCCGGCTGCACAACATGGGGGTGAGCGTGAGCGAGACGAACCCCGAAACGAGGATCGCCACCGAGATCGTGATCGCGAACTCTCTGAACAGCCGCCCGATCTGCCCGCCCATGAACATCAGCGGGATGAACACCGCCGACAGCGACAGGGTCATCGACAGGATCGTGAACCCCACCTCCTGCGCGCCGTCGAACGCGGCGCGCATCGGCGGCTTTCCCATCTCCAGATGGCGTACGATGTTCTCGAGCATCACGATCGCATCGTCCACCACGAACCCCACGGCGAGCGTGAGCGCCATCAGCGACAGGTTGTCCACGCTGAAGTGCAGGATCGCCATGATCGAGAACGTGCCGATGATCGACATCGGCAGCGTGAGGCTCGGGATCAGCGTGGCCACGGCGCTCCGCAGGAACAGGAAGATCACCATCACCACCAGGCACAGCGCCAGGACGAGCGAGAACTTCACGTCGTGCACCGATGCCTGGATCGACACCGAACGATCGTATTGCACGTGCACCGTGATCGTGGGCGGGAGCCCCCGCTCGATCTCCGCCAACGCTTCCTTCACCCCCGCGGCCACGGCCACGGTGTTCACGCCCGGCTGACGCATTACCGCCAGGCCGATCGCGCGTTCGTCGCCGATCCAACTCGCACCCTTGTCGTTCTGGATGTCGTCGAGCACGTTGGCCACGTCGCCCAGCCGCACCGCGCCGCCATTGCGATAGGCGATGATCAACTTCCGGAACTGGTCGGCGTTCGACAGCTGGCCGGTCGCCTGCACGGTGACCGTGCGATTGCGCCCGTAGAGCACCCCGGTGGGGAGCATCACGTTGTTGTTGCGGATCGCCGCCGCCACCTGCGACACGCCGATGCCGCGGGCCGCCAGCCTGGCGGGATCGAGCTCGACGCGCACGGCGTACTTCGCCGAGCCCCACACCTGCACCTCGGACACGCCTTCCACCATGGACAGCCGCTGCGCGATGTCCGTCTCGGCGTACTCGTCCACCTGCTGCATCGGCAGCACCGCCGAAGTCAGCGCCAGGAACAGGATCGGCGCCGCCGCCTGGTTCTGCTTGTGCATCGACGGCGGATGAATTCCCGCCGGCAGTGCCGGCATGGCCTGCGAGATGGCCGCGTTCACGTCCTGCGCCGCCGCGTCGATGTCGCGATCGGGCGAGAAGGTGAGGCTGACGTTCGTGGAGCCGAGCGAGCTGCTCGACGTGATCTCGTCGATGCCGGCGATGGCCGAGAATGCCTTCTCGAGCGGCGTCGCGACCGTGGCCGCCATGGTCTCGGGACTGGCGCCCGGCAAACTGGCGCCCACGCCGATGCTCGGGGAGTCGGTGATCGGGAGATCGCTCACCGGCAGCGTGCGATAGGAATACACGCCGAACACCAGGACGCCGAGCATGAGGAGCGTCGTCATGACCGGGCGGCGAATGAAGAGCCCCGTGACGCTCATTGCCCCCGCGCCGGGCCGCGCGCCGGCTTTGTTGCCACCGTCCTGCACGGTCATCCGCCGGTGGCCCCACCGCGCGCCGCCGAACTTCCACCCACGCCGCCCGCGCCGCCTGCGCCGCCCCGTTGGCCGCGCTTGGCCGTCATCGCCCCCGTGTCGGACGCGCTCCGCAACGTCGCCACCGCGCCCGGCGTCAGCCGCGACTGGCCTTCGGTCACCACCCGGTCGCCCTCGGCCAGCCCGGCCGCGATCACGGCGAGGCCGCTCGCCGTGCGCTCGACCACCACCGGATGCTGCTGCGCCTTGTTGTCGGCGTCGAGCGTGTACACGTACGTACCCTGCTGCCCGCTCTGGATGGCCTGCGCGGGCACGACCAGGGCCCCCCGCTCCACGTACAGCCGCATGCTGGCCGACGCGAACTGGCCCACCCACAGCGCTTCGTCCCGGTTGGCGAACGTCGCCTTGAGTTGCACCGTTCCCGTAGTGGTGTCCACCGCGTTGTCGATGAACGTCAACTCCCCCGTTTCGGGCCTGACGTCCGCGCCCTGCTGCGCGGCCAGCGCATCGGCCACGGGGGACGATTCGTCCATCGGCGAGGCGGTCGTCGTCGTGTCGAACGGCGCGGCGCCCGCGGTGCCGCCCCCGGGAAGCGCGGTGACCGGAAGCCCACCTTTGAGCGCGTAGCGCTGCAACTTGGGCAGTTCGGATGACGGCAGCGAGAACCGCACGGTGATCGGCCGCACCTGGTTGATCACCACGAGCGGTTGGCCGCCTGCGGCCGACACCAGGTTTCCTACGCGCACGAGCACACTGCCCGTCTTGCCCGAGATGGGGGCCCGCACCGTCGTATTGTCGAGGTTGAACTTCGCGCTCGCGACCTGAGCCGCGTCGGCGCGCATGCTGGCAGCGGTGGTGGCGGCGGTGGTCTCGTACTGATCGGCTTCTTCTTCGGTGATCACGCCCATGGCGACCAGCTTCCGGTAGCGGTCGCGCTCGCTGCGGGCATTGGCGGCGGTGGCCGAATCGCGCTCGAACGTCGCGAGCGTCTGTTGGTAGGTGGCCTGGTAGGGCACGGGATCGATCTGGAAGAGCACCTGCCCCTTGGTCACCTCCTGACCTTCCTGGAACGCCACCCGCGTCACGATTCCGCTCACCTGCGGCGCCACGTTCGCGGTCTGGATCGGCGTGACGATGCCGTTGGCCTGAACGATGTATGGAATGTCGGCCCGCCGGGCGGCGACGACGCTCACCGTCACTGGAGTGTGCGCGGGGCGTTGCGGCGCCTTGGAGCAGGCCGCGACTGCAAACGCGGCGCCCAACGCCGGAACGACGAGGATCGCGCGCGAAAATGACTGCTTGGATTGCATCGAGTACGGTGCCGGAAGTAAGGGTCGCAAAAAAGTAGAACGTGGCGCACCGATCTTCCCTGCCAACGAGGATCGGCGCGGCCCATCTCGTTCCCATCACATCATACGTCCGAGCCCCCCCGGACGTTTGAAATTTCGACGGTTGCTCGCCGCTCGCCGGCGGCGGTCGAGCAGCGGTGGCCCGGCGCGCAACCGTCGACGCCAGCCATCCCCCACCGAAACCCCGGCCGCGCCGCGGCGCTCGCCCGGGTCGCAACGCCTAATCGCATGCACCGAATGGACTTATTGGCGCTGCGGGCTATCGGCGCTTGGGCGCGTTGTACAAAGATCCGCCGGCCTCAGCGATCTTCGCGCGCCACAGACCTTCGAGCGTGCGCAAGTCGTCGGTGGGATCGTAGGTCGGCTCGTCTGGGGGAGCCAGCGTGTCCAGGACCTCGAACGCGAACGCGTCGTCACCCATCGACCGCCAGTCTTCTTGCAACGCACGGTCCGGATGGCCGCCTAATCGGAGTTGCGACCGCAGGCGGTTCAGAATCGACGGCAAGTCGATGCTCGACCCGACGAAGACGCGGCCCGTTCGCGTGTTGCGGACCTGAAAGACCCCCATCGGCCGTCGGGCTTCCTTGTACTGGCGAATGAGCGACTTGCGATCCATGGGCGGGGCGCGGTTAGGGGATGGGGGTCGAGGGGCTACGATCGCCGTTTGGCCGGACGCCCACCGGGCGGCCCGTGGAACGTCTCACCGCGCCCGAGCATGGCGACGAACTGCGCGATGCGCTTGGCCCGCGTCTCCGGCTTCACCGCGGTCTGGATGCGGAACAGAACGGCATAGCGGTTGGCACCGGTGAGCGTCGCGAAGAATACCCTGGCCTTCTCATGTCGATCAAGCGCGGCCTGAAGGTCGTCGGGCACCATCGCCCGGCTGTGCGGGTCGTAAGCCTGGTCCCACTGGCCGTTCTGTTTGGCGCGTTCCACAGCGCGCAGCCCAGCGGGCTTCATCGCGCCACCGGCGATGAGCGCCTCGACTTTCTCACGATTGACCTTGGACCAGATGCTGCGTGCCCCGCGCGGCGTGAACTTCTGCAGGAACGACGCGTCGTCGTGGCTCTTCTTCTGGCTGTCGATCCAGCCGTGACGGAGGGCGACATCGAGCGCTTCCGCGTAGGTGATGGACTGCAGCGCCGCCGCCTTCTTCGCAATGCGCATCCACACCCCCGCCGACTCACCGTTGCGGGCAAGCCAGCGGTCCCATTCGCGCGTCGTCTCGAAAAGCAAAATCGCCAGTTCGGAGGCCGGGCCGGCGCTGCGTCCGCCCCGCGGGCTCACGGATCGATACCCACCCGGTCATAGTACTCCACCACGCGATCGTGCGCGCCGGGGTTCGTGTACACGTCCGCCGCGCGCGACGCGATGACGCCGGCGATGACGGCCGCCACCTCCTCCGCGCTCTGCGATGCGGCGAACGACCGGGAGTCGGGGCCGCCGTGCCTGGCGTTCAGGCCGAAGTCCGTCCGGACCACGCCCGGCGACACGAGCGATACCTGGATGCCCGGATGCTCCGCCTGAACCTCCGCCCGGAAGGTCGCGGTGAGTGCGTTCAGGAAGTGCTTGGCCCCGCTGTAGGCGGAACGGAACGGGGCGAACGGAACGCGCCCGAGCATCGACGACACGTTGACGATCTGGCCCTCGCCGCGCTCCCTGAAGTGCGGCAGCACTTCCTGCATGCCGTAGAGGGCAGATTTCACGTTGGCCTGGATCATTTCGTCGATGTCATCGTCGGTGAGCTGCGACGGCGGCCGCGAGATCCCGCGGCCCGCATTGTTCACCCAGACATCGATGCGCCCGAATTGGGCGAGCGACTCGCGCACGGCACGGCGGACGTCGTCGCGCCGCGTCACGTCGGCCACGATCACCACCGCGCGCCGGCCGCAGCGAGCGGCAACCGCGTCGAGTTCCGCCCGGCGCCGTGCCACGAGCACGACGGACGCGCCCTGCCCCGCCAGCAGTTCTGCCAGGGCTGCACCGATGCCGCCGCTCGCCCCCGTGATCACCACCACACGGTCCGTCATCCCCATTCTCCGTCGCGGTTGGCGCCGCTCAAGCCGATGCGAGCTTGGCGTCGACCGTCATCGGCACGGCAGCGAGCGCGCGCGACACGATGCACCCGCTCTTCGCTTCCTCGGCCAGCTTCTTGAACTCGGCCTCGGTCACCCCGGGCACCACGCCGCGCGTCACGAGGTCGATGCCGCTGATCGAGAAGCCGGCGTCGTCCTTGGTGAGGTGTACGTTCGCCGTCGTCGTCACGCTCGTGCCCGGATGACCGGCGCGCTCCAGCGCCGACGACAGCGCCATCGAGAAGCATCCGGCATGCGCGGCGCCCAACAGCTCCTCCGGGTTCGTGCCGGTGCCGTTCTCGAACCGGCTGATGAAGGAGTATGGGCCGCTGAACGCGCCCGATCCCAGCTTTACGCTTCCGCTACCCGACTTGAGTCCGCCGTTCCAGCGGGCTTCGGCTCTGCGATCCATGTGCTTTCCTCCGAGTGAGTCCTGGCGACACCGCGGCCCGTGCCCCGTCGATCATGGAGCCGGACCAGGGTACAGAGGAACGTATGCCGCCGTATAGGTCCGCCGAAAGGCTGGTCGTCACTGTGCAGCAACCCTACATTGGTGCATCGGTCCGCCACCCATGCGTTGCCGGACCGGCCATCCGATGGTCCCGCTCGTCCTCTCCCCACTCGAATCCCGCCCGGCGCCCCGGAGTTCACCCCGACGCCCGCTGTCCTGCTTCCCGCTATGCCCCCACGCTTCCCCCTGCTCCCGCAGCGCCTCTCCGGGCTCGCCGAAATTGCCGGCGATCTATCCTGGAGCTGGAATCGCGATGCCCGCGCGATCTTCCGCACCATCGATCCGCAGATCTGGACACGTTGCCGGCACGATCCCATCCGGATCCTGAATGAAGTGAGCGGCGAGCGCCTCGCCCAGTGCGCCGCCGACCCCGACTTTCTCCAACAGTACGACACGGTCATGCGCTGGCACGCGTCGGAGGAATCGGACGAGTTGACCTGGTTCCGCCAAGCGCACCCCGACCAGCGCCACCGCACGATCGCCTACTTCTGCGCCGAATTCGGGTTCTACCACTCCGTGCCGATCTACTCCGGCGGGCTCGGCGTGCTGGCCGGCGATCACTGCAAGTCGGCTTCGGACCTCGGCGTTCCGATCGTCGGCGTGGGCATTCTGTACCGGCACGGGTACTTCGATCAGCGCGTCCGCTCCGACGGATGGCAGGACGACGCGAGCGATCCATTCGACATCCACAACACCGTCCTCGAACCCATCGAGTCGCCCCACGGCAGGCCGTATCTCGCCGCGGTGCGCACGTCGGGCCGCGACGTGTTCATCCGGGCATGGCGCCTGCGCGCGGGCCGCGTGTCGGTGTACCTGCTCGATACCGACTTCGAGGAGAACCATCCGGACGACCGTCTGCTGCTCAGCAAACTCTACGCCGGCGGCCCCGAACTGCGCCTCAAGCAGGAGTGGCTGTTGGGCGTGGGCGGCGTGCGCGTGCTCCGCGCTCTGGGCATCGTGCCCGCCGTATGGCACGCCAACGAGGGGCACGCGGCGTTCATGCACATGGAACGGCTGCGCGAGTTCCTCCAGGGCGGCATCCCGCTGGACGACGCCATCCGCCGGGTGCGCGCGACGAGCGTGTTCACCACGCACACCCCGGTGCCGGCCGGCCACGACATGTTCCACGTGGACCAGGTGCTGGCATGCACGGGCCCGATCGACGAGGCCATGAACATCGATCGTGACACGTTCCTGATGCTCGGTCACCATCCCTTGATCGACCACGATACGTTTCACATGACGGCGGCGGCCATCCGGCTCAGCCGCCGTGTGAACGCCGTGTCGCGACCACATGCCGCCGTCACGCGGCGCCTCTGGGCGTCGCTCTGGCCGGACCGCCGCGAGGATGATGTGCCGATCGGATACGTGACCAATGGAGTGCACCTCGCCACCTGGATGGCCAACTCGGTCATGGTGCTGCTCGAACGGCACCTGGGGGCCGATTGGGGCACGCGCGTGGACGATCCCCAGCTCTGGGAGCAGGTGCTGACGCTCGACGACGACGCGCTGTGGCGCGTCCACCGGCGCCTCAAAGAAACCCTCCTCATGCACGTCCGCGAGCACGCGCGCCATGCCTTTGCGCGGCGCGCGCAGGCAGCCGACCAGCTCGTCGGCTCGGGGGTGCTGCTCGACCCGCACGCCCTGACCATCGGCTTCGCGCGCCGGTTCGCGACGTACAAACGCGCCGACCTCATCTTCGAGAATCCCGAGCGGCTGCTGCGGATTCTCACCGACCCGGCGCGCCCCGTGCAGATCGTCTTTGCCGGCAAGGCGCACCCCGCCGACGACCATGGCAAGCAGGTGCTGCAGCGCGTGTACCAGGCCACGCGCGATCCGAGCTTCGAAGGCCGGATCGCCTTTGTCGAAGACTACGACCTGCACCTGGCGCACGTACTGGTCCAGGGCGTGGATCTCTGGATGAACCTGCCCCGCGTGCCGATGGAAGCCTCTGGCACCAGCGGCATGAAGGCGGCCCTCAACGGCGTACCCCAGCTCGGGACGGCTGATGGCTGGTGGGAAGAGGGCTTCAACGGACACAACGGCTGGTCGGTGGTGGAAGACCCATCGGCGTCGGAGGCCGAGGTGAGCACCCAAGCAGCGGCTCAGGTGTATCAGCTGCTCGAGCGCCGGGTGGTGCCCGAGTTCTACGAGCGCGACAGCCGGGGCGTGCCGCATGGCTGGATCGAACACATGAAGCACGCCATCCGCGCGGCGGGATTGCACTTTACGGGAAAACGAATGCTCACGGAATACGTCCGCGATTATTACGTGCCACTGATCGTCGGTGACACGATGCCCGACGTCCCGCCCACCGGATAGCCGGCCCATGAGCACACGGCGCACGGCGCCCCACAAGACCCGGCGGCCGGCCTCCGGTTCGCGGCGCGCCAAGCCCGAGGCCATGCGGCGGACCATCGTCCACCTCACGGCGGAATATTACCCGTACGCCCGCACCGGCGGCCTCGCCGAAGCGGTGGCCGGCCTGGCCACTTTCCAGGCTCGGGCCGGCGACCAGGTGGTGGTGTTCATGCCGCTCTACTCGCTGGTGCGCGAGACGGCCCCCGACCTCGAGCCGATCGGCCCCGCGTGCATGATCGCCATTGGCCCGCGCCTGGAAGAAGTGCGGTTCTACCGCGCGGACCGCGTGACCGACGGACCACAGGTGATCTTCGTCGACGCGCCGGCCTACTTCAAACGCGCCGGTCTCTACGGCGAGAACGGCGCCGACTACCCCGACAACGATCGCCGCTTCGCGCTGTTCGCGCGCGCGGCGCTGGAGGGGATCGTCCGGTTCGTGCCGGGTCCCGTGCTCGTCCATGCCCACGACTGGCACACGGCGCTCGCCCCGGTGTACGCGCGCACCTACGATGCCCTCCTCGAGCGATTTGCCGGCACGCCGTTCGTCGTGTCGGTGCACAATGCAGGATATCAGGGCCACTTTCCCGAGTCGGCGATGGCCGACCTGGGACTGCCCTGGGAGCTGTGGACGCTCGACCACCTCGAATGGTACGGCAAACTCAACGTGCTCAAAGGTGGGCTCACGTCCTGCGACATGGCGGTCACGGTCAGCCCCACGCACGCCCGGGAACTCTGCACCCCGGAGGGCGGCTTCGGGCTCCACCATACGTTCCAGGACCTTGGAGACCGGTTGGTCGGCATCATCAACGGCATCGACCAGGAAGTCTGGAACCCGGCCGCCGACCAGTACATCGCCACGCACTATTCCCGCGACGACCTCGCCGGCAAGGCCGTGTGCAAGGCCGCCCTCCAGCACTCGTTCGGCCTCGCCGAGCGCCCCACGGTGCCGCTGTTCGGGATGACCGGACGGCTCGTGAAGCAGAAGGGGTTCGACATCATTCTGGAGAGCGCGCGCGTGCGGACGTACGACGCGCAGTTCGTGTTCCTCGGAGAGGGAGAGCCGGGCTACCGCGCCGCCCTGTCGTCGCTGGCCGCCGAACGACGGGACGCGGTGGCCGTGGACTTCGCGTTCACGGACGTGCTCGAGCACCGGCTCATGGCCGGATCCGACATCGTCCTCATGCCGTCGCTCTACGAGCCGTGCGGGCTCACCCAACTGCGCGCCCAGCGCTACGGCGCGCCGGTCGTGGGCCGGCGCGTGGGCGGCATCCGCGATACGGTGCAGGACGACGTCACGGGGTTTCTGTTCGACGACTTCACGCCGGCGGCGCTCGACGGCGCCATCGACCGGGCGCTCGCCCGCTCCGCCAACCGCCGCGCCTGGACCGCGACGATGCGCCGGGCCATGGCATCGGATTTCGGATGGGAACGGGCGGCATCATCGTACGCCGGCGTGTACGCCCAGGCCGACCGCCTGGCGTCGACGAGGCGATGAGGGCATTGTGCAAGTGATGGATTTCGTCCTCGTTCTCCACTCGCACCTGCCGTACGTGCTGGGGCACGGCCGCTGGCCCCACGGCAGCGACTGGCTCATGGAAGCGGCCGTCGATTCGTACCTCCCGCTGCTCGACGCGCTGGAGCAGCTCGACGAGGAACACGTGTCGGCGCCGGTCACGCTCGGCGTCACCCCCGTGCTCGCCGCCCAACTCGCCGATCCCGAGTTCGGCGTCGAGCTGCGCGCGTTCTTCGCGCAGCGGCTGGCGGCGTGCGATCAGGCGGAACGCGAACTTGCGCACAGCGGCGACCACGGGCTCGTCCCCATCGTCCACGGGTGGCGCGACCGGTTACGCCGCCTCGACGCTCGGTTCGCCTCGCTCGACGGCAACCTGATCGGTGCCCTGCGCGCGCTCGAGGCGGAGGGCCGGCTGGAACTGATGAGTTCGGCGGCCACCCACGGATTCCTGCCGCTGCTCGCGCGCGACGAGAGCATTCGCCTGCAGTTGCACGCCGGCCGCCTGGAGCACGCGCGGCTGTTCGGCCGCGAACCGGCCGGCCTCTGGCTTCCGGAGTGCGCCTATCGTCCACGCGGCGAGTGGGCGCCCTGGCCGGGCGCCCCGGCGACGGGCATCCGCGCCGGCATCGAGACGCACGTGGCCGACGCCGGCTACCGCTACACCGTCATCGATTCCCACCTCGCGCGTGCCGGCCGGCCGCTCGAAGCGTACCACTCGCTGACCGCGGCCGCGGCGGGCGAAGCCCTGCGCTCGCCGTACCGAGACTACGCCATCGGCCATGCGGCCGGCGCCGTACGCGCGCTCGTGCGTGATCCCGCGTCCACCCGCCACGTGTGGAGCCGCGACGAGGGATATCCCGGCGCATTTCGTTATTTGGAATTTCATAAAATCCGCTGGCCCGGCGGACTGAAGCTCTGGGAAGTGACCGGCGCCGGCGTGTCGCTGGGAGACAAGCGCCCGTACGACGCGTCGGCCGCGCGGGCCCTGGCCCGCGAGCACGCCGGCCACTTCGCGGGGCTGCTCGACGACATCGCCCGCGATGCGACGCCGGCCGAAACCCTGATCGTCGCCCCCTTCGACTCCGAGCTGTTCGGCCACTGGTGGTTCGAGGGCCCCGACTTCCTGGCCGATACCTATCGCGCCCTGCGCGCGCATCCGCGCATCCGCCCAACCACCGGCTCGGCGCACGTCGACGGGGCCGGCGAGCCCACCGCGCTCGACCTGCCCGCCGGATCGTGGGGCCGGAACGGTGACTTCAGCATGTGGCTCAATCCCGGTACGGCGTGGACGTGGACGCGGCTGTGGGACCTCGAAGAGCGGTTCTGGCGCGCCGCGCCCGCCGCCCTGGCCCTCCCCGCGGCTCACCCGGTGCTCGCCCAGGCCGCCCGCGAACTGTTGCTCGCGCAGGCGTCGGACTGGCAGTTCATCATCTCCACGGGCGAGGTGGCGGACTACGGCGAACGCCGGTTCCGCCTGCACGCCGACGCCACCGAAGCACTGGTCGCCGCACTCGAGAGCGGGCACGACCTGGCCGGCGCCGCCGCGCACGCCGACCAGCTCCGCGCGCGTGACGGCCTGTTTCCCGACGTGCTCGACGCCGTGGCCCGCGCGCTGGTACCGTCGGCCGCGATCGCCTGAGCCATCATGCGCTCGGTTGTCGTCCACGGACACTTCTACCAACCCCCCCGTGAGAATCCCTGGCTCGGCCGCGTCGAGGTCGAGCCCAACGCGGCGCCGTTCCACGACTGGAACGAGCGCATCACCCACGAGTGCTACGCACCATGCGTCGCGGCGCGGATCCTCGATGCCGACGGGCACCTGCGCGGCGAGACCAACCTGTTCGCATGGATGAGCTTCGACGTCGGGCCGACGCTGCTCCGCTGGCTGGAACCCAACGCCCCCGACGTCTACCGTGCCATCATCGCCGCCGACGGGGAGAGCGCCCGGCGCCTCGACGGCCACGGCAACGCGGTGGCCATGCCGTACAACCACGTCATTCTCCCGCTGGCCTCGCGCCGCGACAAGATCACCGAGATCCGGTGGGGGCTGGCCGACTTCCGCCGCCGGTTCGGCCGCGACGCCGAAGGCTTCTGGATGCCCGAGACCGCCGTCGATGAGGAGACGCTCGTCGTGCTCGCCGAACAGGGAGTGAAGTTCACGATCGTCGCGCCGCGCCAGGTCGCGCAGGCCCCGACCAACGGCGAGCCGTTGCGCTTCGCGGCCGGCGGCGGCCGCGAGATCGCCCTGTTCGTATACGACGGCACGCTCGCCGCGGGCGTCGCGTTCGGACGACTGCTCGAGAGCGGCGACGCGTTGGCCCGCGCGCTGGATCCCGCCCCCGATGGAGCCACCGACGGCTTCGCGCTGCGCAGCATTGCCACCGATGGCGAGACCTTTGGACACCACCACAAGTTCGGCGAGATGGCGCTCGCGCGCGCGCTCACCATACTCGCCGCGCACCCCGGCATCCGCGTGGAGAACTACGCGTCGGTGCTCGCCGGCTCCGCGCCCACCCGCGACGCGCTGGTGATCGAACCATCGTCGTGGAGTTGCACCCACGGCGTCGAGCGCTGGCGCTCCGATTGCGGCGACCGTATTACGCCCGGCACGTCGCAGGCCTGGCGGCGTCCGCTGCGCGCGGCGCTCAACTGGCTGGGCCGCGAAATCGACGCCCGCTTCGACGCGGAGGGGCCCGCGCTGCTCACCGATCCACCCGCCGCACTCGACGCCCTCGGCGCCGGTGCGGGCGCGTCCGCCGCCGAGCGGCGGGCCCTCGTCAGAGCGCACATCGCCCCCGGCGCCAGCGAGAAGCGCGCCGGCGAACTGCTCGACGCGATGTGGGCGCGCCATGGCATGTTCGGATCGTGCGCCTGGTTCTTCGACGACGTGGCCGGCCACGAGACCGTGCTCATGCTCTGGCGCGCGGCGTACGCCATCGATTGCCTGGGCGACTCCGCGCTCGAGCGCGGCCTGCGCGACCGGCTGGCCGCCGCGGCGAGCAACGATCCCGACGAAGGCGATGCCGAGCGCGTCTATCGCGCGCGGGTACTCACCGCACGTCCCAGGACCGCTGCATGAGCGACCACGCCGCGGTCCCCCCGGTGCGGCTCGTGTTCGGTGTGCACCTCCACCAGCCGGTGGGCAATTTCCATCACGTGTTCGCGACCCACGCGCGTGACGTGTACCGGCCTCTGCTCGCCCAACTCGAACGCCGTCGCCTCGGGCCGGCGCTGCTCCATATCTCGGGGCCGCTGCTCGAATGGATCGAGGAACACGACCGGCCGCTGGTCGATCAACTCGGCAGGCTCGCCGCCGACGGCGCCGTGGAATTCCTGCTCGCCGGCATGTACGAGCCGATCCTCGCCGCCATTCCGCGCCCCGACCGCGTGGAGCAGATCGCCTGGATGCGCCAGGCGCTCCAGACGCGGTTCGGCGTTGCCGGCGACGGCCTCTGGCTCACCGAGCGTGTGTGGGAACCGGAACTCGCCGCCGACCTCGCCGCCGCCGGCGTCCGCTACGCGCTCGTGGATGACCGGCACTTCCTGGTCGCCGGGTTCCGCCGCGACCAGCTGCACGTCCCCTATCGCACCGAGAGCGACGGCCGGCCGGTGACGCTGCTCGCGATCGACGAGCGGTTGCGCTACCTGATCCCGTTCCGCCCGCCCCAAGAGATGGCGGACTACCTGCGCGCGCTCCACGCCGCGCGGCAGCCGCTGGCCGTGTTCGCGGACGACGGTGAGAAATTCGGCGGGTGGCCCGGCACACACGAGTGGGTGTACGACCGCGGCTGGTTCGATCAATTCTGCGACATGCTCGACCAGCTGCGCGACGACGGCGTGGTGCGGCTCTGCTCGGGTCGCGATGCGCTGAACGAGGTGCCGTGCGGCGGTATCGCCTACCTGCCCACCGCGTCCTATCGCGAGATGGAGGGCTGGGCCCTGCCACCCGACGCCGCCACCCGGCTCCTCGCGCTCGAGGCCGAACTCGGCACCGAGCGCATGGCGGGCCCCGACGGCTCCCTCGTACGCGGTTCGCATTGGCGCAACTTCCTGGTCAAGTACGCCGAGTCCAACCGGATGCAGAAGAAGACGTTCGCGCTCAGCACGCTCTGCCGGCAGCGCGGTGATCCGGTCACGGCGCGGCGCGCCATCGGACGTGCGCAATGCAACGACGCGCTGTGGCACGGGGTGTTCGGCGGGTTGTACCTGCCCCACCTGCGGGCCGGCGTGTGGAGCCAGCTCGCGATCGCCGAACGCGAACTCCGGCGCGACGAGGGCCTCGCCGCCGAGATGTTGGACCTCGACGGCGACGGGTCCGACGAGGTGTGGATCCACTCGGGCCGCTTCTCGGCCATCGTCGCGCCGGCCCGTGGCGGAGCGCTGGAGGAATACACGCGCTTCGACACGGGACGGAATCATGCCGACACGCTCACACGGCGCCTCGAGCCGTACCACCTGCCGCGACCGCACCACGCCGACGCGCCGGCCCACGAGGGGACCGCCAGCATCCACGAAATCGAAGCTTCCCTGGTATTCGACACGCCCCCGCCGGTCGATCTGGACGATCGCGCCATCGGAGTGCCGCGTATCGTCAGCGGCGACGTGACCGCCGACGACTACGCGCGGGCAGCGTACGAGCCGGTGGTGACGTTCGCCCGCACCCGCTGCGCCGCGCGCATCGAGCAGATCGGCCTCGACGTGGTCGTGCACTGCACCGCCGCCGGATACGCGGTGGCATGGCGCCTGTCCCCCGCGGGCACGATCAATGTTCGCTACACGTGGGACGGTGCCGCGCTGCCGCCGGGCGCGCGGTTCGCGCCGGAGTTGTCGCTCGCCCATCCCCTCGAACTCGACGCGCCCGGCGCCCACGAGGTATGGCGCTACGAGATCGCCACCACCGCCAAGTCGGAGCGCGGCGTCGAACGGGTGCGGCAGGGCGAGGCGGTGACGCCGTTGTTCGATGCCGCGGCCGGCCAGGCCGCGCTCTCGCTCAGATAGCCGGCGGCGACGCGCGATCCAGGTAGTCGTGCACGGCGAGCACGTACGCCGCGTGGCTCCACGTGAGCGGTGACACGGAGAGCGGTTCGCCGGTATAAGGATTCAACTGCTCCGCCATCACTCCCGACGGCAGCGC
This sequence comes from Gemmatimonadaceae bacterium, assembly GCA_035533015.1. Classification (NCBI taxonomy): domain Bacteria; kingdom Pseudomonadati; phylum Gemmatimonadota; class Gemmatimonadia; order Gemmatimonadales; family Gemmatimonadaceae; species Gemmatimonadaceae bacterium. The sequence continues at coordinate 36,259 of DATLUQ010000012.1, forward strand.
CCGCTCGGCCGCCCACTCGATGAGCGCGCGGCCGATCGCGCGATCGTCCGGCGTGGCCCGCTTGATGTGGTAGCGCGCCAGCCAGAGCGTGGAGATGAACCACGGGTTCCCCTCCGCCACGTCGAGCTGCTGCGTCTCGACCTGGTGGTAGCGATCGTTCTCGTACCGCGCCATACCCCCGATGTCGGTGTGCACCCGCAGCCGCTCCGCGATCTGCCGCACCGTGGACTCCAGTTGGGCGTCGTCCGGCGGCAGGATGTCCAGTTCCACCAATCCGAACAGGCTCGAGTCCATGGTCATGTCCAGCGTGTAGCCCGACGGCGTCGGCGACGCCATACGGGCGAAGCGCTGCTCGCGGTCGTTCCACATGACGCTGCGGAACCCTTCGAGCATTCGGTCCGCGCCGGCGCGATAGCGCGCCGAGCGCTCGCCCTCACCGAACGCATCCGACAGTTCGGCCGCCGCCCGCAGCCCGGCGATCACGGCGGCCACCGTGAACGCGTGCACGCCCCAGCGTTCCTCCCACAAGTCGAACGACGGTTTGGGCAGCCCGGTCTGCGGGTCCACGAACCCGAGCATGAAGTCTGCCGGCCGTGTGACCAGCGAACGGTAGAACGGCGCCGTGCTCTCGACGTCATGGAATTTGACGAAGTTCTCCCACAGCGCCCACACGACCAGCGCCGTCTCGTCTTCCTGGATGGGCAGCACGGCCTGGCCGTCGCGCACGTACGGCTGCCACGTGGACGCGAGCGTGCCGTCGGGGTTGAACTTGTGGCGCAGGAATCCCTTGGGAGAGATCACGCGCGAGCAGAACTCGAAGAACCGCTCGGCTGGCCGCGCGTACCCGGCGCGGATCAGCGCCACCGACACGAGGGAGCCGTCGCGCGGCCACACGTACGAGTAGGTGTCCCGGGCCTCGAGCGTCATGTCCGTATCGTTGGCCGCCAACACGGCCCCGTTGCCATCGATCTGCGAGCGCATGATGAGCAGACTCTGCGCATACCGTTCGAGCGCCCGCGCCGAGAGGTCGCTGTCGGCCCCGGGTCCGCGACCGCCCCACAGGGCCCAGTAGTTGTGCGTGCGGTCGAGCAGCCGTTCCGCCGTCTTGGCTCGCATGACGCGGTCGATGATCGCCACGACCTGGTATTTCGTGCCCGCCGCCATCCAGTACGACAGCTCCGCCGCCCCCTGCGCGGGCACGTGGAGCGTGATGCCGATCGTGGAATCCACCGATCCCTGGGCGATCGGATTGCCCTGCAGTTCGCCGTCCTCGGCGTCCCGCCAGGTCCCTTCCTTGCCGTCCACTTCCTTGTTTCCGCAGGCGTATTGGGGCACGCCCACGACGCCGCCGCTGGCACAGTTCATCAGAAAGTAGCGGTCGTCCTTGTAGTGGATGATCGCCTGCGTGTCGGGATCGTAGAAGGCCGTGTCGCCCACGTCGGTGCCACTGATATGAAAATCATGATGGAAGAACACCCGGATGTCGCGCGGCCGCGCGGCCTCGTTGCGCACGACGATGTGGCGCACCAGGACGTTCTCGAAGAAATCCACCGCGTCGCGGCAGACGAGCGAGATCCCCAGCCCCCCGTGCCGCGCCCTGACGTCCGTGACCATCGTGTCGGCGGCGTAGCGCATGTCGGGCTGCCAGTCGGGACCCATCCACGCCATCTGCCCTTCGGTCCAGACGCCGAAGTGGAACGGGTGCCCGGTGGCGTGGTTGTCCTTGCCGATGTTCGGAAAATAGATGTCGCGAATCACGTAGTCGCGACCGAAGCACACGAGCAGCGATCCGTTGGCGAGCGGAAGGTCACGAGGCATGGACGGCCCCTCTCAGGAATGGGTGCGAATCAGGCTCAGCGCGGAATCCCGCTCGCATACGCCGCCACGGCCACGAATTGGCACGCGCTGCCGGCCAGCACGAACAGGTGCCAGACCAGATGGGCATACCGCATGCGGGGCCTGGTGTAGAACAGGACCCCGACTGTGTAGCTCAGGCCACCGGCGAGCAGCCAGGCCAGTCCGGCCGGCCCCACCGCCACCGCCAACGGGTGAATGGCGATCACGACCAGCCAGCCCATGAGCAGATACACGGCCGTGGACAGGCGCGGGTACGCGAACCCCACGCCCGCCTTGAGCACGATCCCCGCCACGGCGAGGGTCCAGATCGTGCCCAGCAGCGACCATCCCCACGGCCCGCGGAGCGCGCCCAGCGCGAACGGCGTGTACGTGCCGGCGATCAAGAGATAGATCGCCCCGTGATCCACCACGCGCAGCACCTGCTTGGCGTGCGACCGCGCCGGAACCGCATGGTAGAACGTGGACGCGCCGTAGAGCAGCACCAGGGTGCTGGCGTAGATGGCGCCGGCCACCACCTGCCACACGTCGTGACGCCGCACGCCGGCCATCACGAGCAGGGGCAATGCCGCGATGCTGGCCAACAGCCCAGCGCCGTGACTCACCGAATTCGCGATCTCCTCGCCGAGCGTCTGCGTACGATGTGACATCTGTTATATCCTCACCCCAGGCTCACCACCATCTTGCCCGTGTTGCCGCCGCGGAACAGCTGCAGGAACGCCTCCGGCGCCCGTTCCAACCCCGCCACGATCGTTTCCAGCGCCCGCAGTCGCCCGGCGGCCAGCGCGCCGCGCGCCTCGTCGGCGAACGCCGGCATCTGCGCCAGGTGGTCGCCCACGATGAATCCCTTCACCGTCAGGCGCTTGCCGATCACCAGCGCCAGATTGCGCGGCCCCGGCGGGGGTACCGCCTCGTTATACACCGAAATGGCGCCGCAGGCGATGATCCGTCCGAAGGGACGCATGGCCGACAGCGCCGCTTCGAGGTGATCGCCACCCACGTTGTCGAAATAGACGTCGATCCCCTGCGGCGCCGCGGCCGCCAACTGCCCCGCCAGATCGCCGTCCCGATAGTTGAACGCCGCATCGAACCCCAGCGTGCCGGTCAGCAGCGCCACCTTGTCCCCGGAGCCGGCACTCCCCACCACGAAGCATCCCCGGTGTCTGGCCAACTGGCCCGCAACGCTTCCCACCGCGCCGGCAGCCGCTGAGACGAACACGCGGTCGCCCGCCTTCACCCCCGCGAGGTTGAGCCCCACCCACGCCGTGAACCCCGTGATGCCGAGCACTCCGAGCCACGCCGAACGCGGTTGCACCGCGGCGTCGACCTTTCGCAGCGCGGTCGCATCGGCCACGAACGCCTCACGCCAGCCGAGCATCGAGGTCACCACGTCGCCGGCGGCGAACCCCTTGGCCCGCGACGCGATCACCTCACCCACCGCCGAGCCCTCCAGCGGTTGCCCCAGCGCGAACGGCGGTACGTACGACCGCACGTCGTTCATCCGGCCCCGCATGTAGGGGTCCACCGACATGAATTGGTTCCGCACCAGCACCTGCCCTTCAGCGGGCTCGCCCACTTCCACCGTCGCCACCGCGAAATTCTCGGCGGTGGGCGTCCCGCGCGGGCGGGACGCCAGACGGATCTGGCGGCTGACGGTGAGGGGCATGATGGCGGTTCCTCGAACCCTGAATGTTGATGAAGGATAACCGGCGCCCCTGCGCGTGGCTTGCCCGGCCCGCACGGAACGGCGATCTTCTGCCCCATCCCTCGCCAGGACCGCGTCCTGTGTCCGCTCTCGTCGTCGGTACCGCCACGGCGCGCCGCAGCGCCAAAGTATCGGGCTTCATCCACGTTCCGGACGCCGCCGATCCCGGCACCGACATCCCGGTCACGATCGTCGCAGGGGCAGTCGCCGGACCGGTGCTCGCGCTCGTCGCGGGCACGCATGGCTCGGAACCGTCGCCCATCCTGGCCCTGCAGCGCGTGCGCGCCGAACTCGACCCCACCGTTCTCAGCGGCACCGTCGTGATCGTGCAGATCGCCAACGTGCCGTCGTTCCAGCACCGTACCATCTACCGCGGCCCGTGGGATCAGAAAAATCTCAACCGCGTGTTCCCCGGCCGCGCCGACGGCTCGGCGTCGGAGCGCATCGCCCACGCCATCACCACGCAGGTCATCGACCGGTGCGACTGCCTGCTCGACATGCACTCCGGAGACGGCAACGAGTCGCTGCGCCCTTACTCGTACTGGAACCATCTCGGCGTCGATCCGCGCGTGGACACGGTGGCGCGCGAGATGGCGCTCGCCTTCGGCCTCGACCACATCGTGATCGACCGCGGCCGGCCGCGCGACCTGAACGCCACGCTCTACTGCGCCAACACGGCACACGTGCGGGGCAAGCCCGCCGTGACCACCGAGGCGGGCGGCGTGGGCGTGCCCACCGCCGACATGGTCGCCGTCAACGTGCGCGGCGCGTTCCGCGTCATGCGGTGCATCAACATGCTCCCGGGGCCGCGCGAACTGGTGGAACACCCGGTGTGGCTCGAGCCGTCGGAGGTGCTCACGAGTCCCGGGACCGGCCTCTGGTACCCCGCCGTGCACGCCGACCAATTCGTCGCCAAGGGAACGGTGCTCGGCCACCTCACGAATTACTTCGGCGATCCGATCGGCACCGTCCGCGCCCCGTTGGCGGGAATCGTCATGTACGTCGTGGCGTCGCCGGCCATGGGCGAGGGCGAACCGGTGGCCATGGTGGCCGCCGTTGCCGCCGGTTCGTGATCGCAGTTCGCCGATGAGCGCCGCGACGCCAGTCGCCCCATTCTACCGCACTTCGTTCTCCTGCCACGACCCGTAGTCCGGGTTCGGCAGCGCGAAATACTGCCGCCCGAACAGCGCGTACGTCGCCGTGTCACCGCGCACGGCCTGCGTCAGCCGCGGGAAGTCCTGGATGTTGTCGCCCAGCCATTCGAGCACGGTCAACGGCGGGAGATCCGGCGACGCCGTGCCGTTCAGCACGCGCGCGAAGCGCGGATTCTTGTCGTCCTGGCCCGGCAGCATGCAGAGCACGACGTCGGCGTCCACGCCCACCTTGCGCAGGTTGGCCCGCGTCTCCGCGCACACGGAGTCGTCGCGGTTGGTGACGATCACCACCCGCCCCCCCAAGGCGTGCACCCGGCGCGTGAACGCCACGGCGCCCGGCACCGTTCCGGCGGCCTCCTCCTTCACCCACGTCGTCCAGCTCGGCTCGGTATAGCCGCTGTCGAGCCGCTCCCGGCGTACCGCGTATTCGCTGTTGTCGAGCACGGTCTCATCCGCGTCGAGTATCACCCCCCAACTTCCTCGCCCGATGGCCGGTGCAAGTTCTTCCAGTCGCTGCGCCGCCTGCCGGTACACCTCGCGTGTGATCGCGCGATACTCGGCCGAACGTCGCATCCAGCGCAGGGCGGGCGACAACTCGGCAGCGGGCGCCGGCGCCGGCGCCGGCCGCACCGCCGACGTGCAGGCGGCCACTCCGGCCACCACCGCGGTCATCGCCAGGCGGCGCCATACGCCATTTTCGAGATGCTTCACGATACCACCTCGCTCGAGATGACCGTCCAGTCGTCCTGCGCGTGGCCCGCGTTCAACCACCGGTCCATCAGTTCGGCCGCCGCGGGAATGACGGTGAGCGCGCGACCCCCGTCGGCAGCGGCATCGAGCATCAGCCGGGCGTCCTTGCGCGCCATGGCCAGGGTCCACGAGGGGTGCTCGAAGTCGGCTTCGAGCATCCGCTTCAGGCGGGCGGGGACCGCCGCCCCCGGATTGAACGCATCGAACAGCGCAGCCGCGTCGCGGGCCGGTATGTGCAGCGATTGGGCCAGCGTCAGGACGTCGGCCAGCCCCGCGATCATCGCCACGAGAAACGAGTTCCCCAACAGCTTCAGCCCGGCGGCACGCTCCGGCTGCGGTCCGAAGTGCACGAGCTTGCCGGTCATCCTCGTGAGCTCGGGCTTGAGCCAATCGAACAATGCGCGGTCGCCCGACGCGAGCATCATCCCGCTTGCTTCCAGCGCGTTCTGCGGCCCCATGAACACCGGCGCGTGCTGGAACGCCACACCGCGCTCCGCCCAGCGCGCCACCCGCGCGGCCGTGCCGTCCGCCGATGTCGTGGTGTGATCCACGATCACCACGCCCTCGCGGAACCCGGGGCGCGCCGATTCCAACACGTCGTCCACGGCGGCGTCGTCGGAGAGCGTGACGTGGACCCGATCGGCGCCGCGCACGGCGTCGGCCGGATCGAGAAATGCCTTGGCGCCGTCCGCCTCGAGCGCCTTCGCCTTGTCCCCCGATCGGTTCCAGACGTGTACGGTCTCGCCGCGCGTCAGGAGCGCGCGGACGAAACTCGATCCCAGGAGCCCTGTTCCCAGCCATGCTACCATTGTCCCATCCCTCGCGATTGGGTCCCGCGCGCAATCTCATCGATCGCCCACCGCGACACCAGTCGTCCGCTGGAGACGGCGACCCGATCGCACGATGACCTCGGCAGCGGACCCGCGTTCCTCATGATCCGGAAGCGCGCGCGGCCTTGCGCCGGCTCGCCACGACGTACAGTCCGATGCCGATGACGTTCGTTCCCACGACCACGGCGATGATCTTGGCCGCAAACGATTGCCCGCTCTTCACGTCGATGATCGGGAACACCGAGAAGACGACGTAGAGCAGCGTCACCGCGAATCCGGACACGGCGGCCAGTCGGAGCCAGAGCGGCGGCTTGTCGAAGCCGCGCATGCCGACGATGGGCAGCGCGAACATTGCCAGATACGCGATCGCGTACAGGATGCCCGCCGCGTTGTCGAGTAACTGGAACGCCTCCTGCAGCCCCACACCCACCAGGCTCAGCGCCGCGAACACCAGCGTCACCGCACCGACGAACAGGATCGAGTTGAGCGGCGTGCGGAACCGCGGGTGCAGGCGCGTGAACCAGGCGGGGAGCAGACCGTCCCAGCCCGCCACCATCGGCAGCCGCGTGTTCGCGGCGAACAGCAGATTCACGTTGGCGATGTGCCGTGTGAGCAGCAGCATCGTGAGCACCGGCACGATGTACACCGCAAACCCGAACGACCGCAGCCCCAGGGTGAGCGCCTGCGGGATCGGCGCAATGAGGTCGATCTTCCCGATGGGAGTGGCCGACAGCACGGCGCCGGTGCCGAGGATGAACATGAGCGCGATGATCGGCGTGGCGATCATCACCGACCGTCCGATGGCGCGCTTGGGGTCGCGTGTCTCACCGGCGAGGATCGCCACGTACTCGAACCCGGTGAGCGCTCCCAGCGCCAGCTTGCTGAAGATGTTCACCGACAGCAGCGAGGCCCTGGGCACCGCGACGGCGAACGGATGGTAGTTCGTGATGGCATGATGCGACAGCGCGATCAGCGGCATCAGCAGGAGCGCGCCGAAGGTGATCAGGTGCGCGAGCCCGCCGGCGTCGTGCACCCACTTGCCCAAGCGGAGCCCGTACAACGACACGAGGATGATCGTGGCCACGACGAACCCGCTCACGGCGCCGTCGTACCACTTGGTGGACGTGAACCACGCCGCCCCCGGCCCGAGCGCATAGCTGAAGGTGTCGGCGATCACCAGCCCGTACGACGACAGCAGGATCAGCGCGAACACCCACAGGTTCCACGCGACGAGGAAGCCGATGCCGTCGTTGAACCCCAGCTTCGCCCACTGGTAGAGGCCGCCCTCGAGCGGCATCAGCCGGTTGAGATGGATCACGACCGCGGCCTGCGGCAGATAGAACAGCGCCATGGCCAGCAGCCAGTAGAACACCTGGGCATGGCCGAGGATGGCCGCCGTGCCCACCCACTGGGCGCCGACCACGAACATCACCTGCGTGAGCACCAGGTCGAACAGACCCAGCTCGCGCTTCAATTCGGCGCTGTGCGCCTGCACGGCGCGCGCGTCCGCCGCTTCCGCCGCCGACGTCTTGGATCTCACGACCCAACGGTACGGCGCGCCTCCGCCCGGCGGAATACCCGCCGGGCCCTGCGGCTGACGGATCCCTGCTTCAGCAGCCCGGCGCTGCCACCGCCGCCGGCACGGCGATCGCCGGCAGGCCATTCTGCTTCAGTGTCGCGTTGAACGCCGGCAGATCCTTGGTCACCACCGCCCGCCAATTATTGGCCGCCGTGCGGAGATCCTCGCAGGCCGCCGCATACCCCGCGCGCATGGGCGGATTCGGCGCCATGTCACCCGGTTCGAGCGTGGTCAGCACGCGGATCATCGCGCCGTTCACGACCCGGAAGTTCGGCGGCGCCGCGCCGCCGCCCCCACGGCCGAAGCCGAACCCACGCCCCCGCCCGCCCCCGGTGCCACCGCTCGCGCTGTCGAGCTTCGCCGCCAACGCCTTGGCCGCCGCCGTCACGGCCGCCGGCCCGCTCCCCGCCGCCAACTTTTCCACGGCGGCGTGCGTCGCGTTGGCCGCCTGGTAGCCGTCCCAGGCCGCGCGCGCGCCGTCGTATGCCTTCATCTCCAGCACGTGCTGCGCGCGCAGGTCCTCGAGCGTGGCCGGGGAGCGGGGATCGTTGGCGATGGACGCCGTCTGCGTGTAGCTCTTGCCGTCCACCGTGAGCTTGAACGTGTAGGTGCCCGGCAGGGCCAACGGCCCCTGCGGCGAAGCCGGCGTCAGCCCGGGATTCGCGTTGATCTCGAAGCTGTGCGAGAACGCCGGCGGATCGGCGTAGCGCAGATCCCAATGCACGCGATTCGTGCCCACGGCCGTCGGCAGCGGCCTCGGCGTGGCCAGCCAGAAGTTCGGTTCCGGCGGATGGGACGCCTCTTCCACCGGCGTGATCGGCGCGCTCGACAGGCGGCGCACGAGGTGGCCCGATGCATCCAGCACGTCCAGCGTCACGTCGCCGCGCGGCGGCGCTCCCAGGTAGTAGTACAGCAACACGCCGTTGGGCGCGTTGAGCGAATGCGGCACTTCCGGCGGGAATGGCGTGTCCTGGTTCACGTTGCGGCGCACGCGAATCGCGTTGCCCGGCTTGAACAGGTGCGCCGTTTCGGACGCCAGCCCCGGCCCGATCTGCCGCAGCGGCGAGATGTCGTCCAGAATCCAGATGCCGCGCCCATACGTGCCGATCACGAGATCGTTGCCCTTGATCGTCGCGTCGCGCACCGACGTCGTCGGCAGGTTCAGTCGCATCGACTGCCAATCGTCGCCGTCGTTGAACGACACGTACATCCCGCTCTCCGTGCCGGCGAACAGCAGGCCGGCCTTCTTCGTGTCGCTGCGCAGCACCCGCGCGAAACTCCCGGCCGGCTGCCCCGTGGGCAGCCCGTTCACGATCTTCGTCCACGTCTTGCCGTAGTCGCGCGTGCGGTACAGGTACGGCATGTAGTCGCCCGCCGCGTGCCCATCCACCGCCGCGTACGCCTCGCCGGCGTTCACGTGCGACGCGTCGATCGACGAGATGTCGGACCGCGACGAGTCCGGCAGATCGGAAATGCTCACGTCCTCCCACGTCTTGCCGTCGTCACGCGTGAGCTTGATCAACCCGTTGGTCGTCCCCGCCCAGATCACCCCCGCCGCTACCGTGGACGGCGAGATCGATTCGATCGAACCACCCACCGGACCACCCGCGCCCCCCCGGCCGCCACGCCCGCCGCGCCCCGCCGCGGCCTCCGGCGGCGGCGTCACGCCCTTGGGGTAGCCGAGGTCGGGACTCATCTTCGACCAGTGCGCGCCGCCGTCGGTCGTGGCCATCACGTACTGGAACCCGGCCATCAGCCGGTGCTGGTTCCACGGCGCCCACACGAGCGGATTGGTGGAACTGCTGCGCAGGTGCAGACTCGGATCCTGGCTCGGGCTGACGTTGATCGTCTGCTCGCTCGGATAGCTGATCCGCAGAATGCCCGATCCGCTGGCGAACACGAAGTTCGGATTCAGCGGATCGGCCACGATCGACCCCCACTCCCAACCGCCCACCGGATTCCAGTCGAGCGGCGTGATCTCGCCGAAGTTGCCGCGGCTGCGCACGCGGATCGCCCCCGCGTCCTGCTGCGGCGCGTAGATCCAGTACGGGTACGAATTGTCCACCGACAGGTGATAGACCTGCTCGGTGGACTGGTTGTACCACAGACTCCACGTGCGCCCGCCGTCGAGCGTGACGGTGGCGCCCTGGTCCATGCCGAGCAGCATCCGCTGGCCGTTCGTGGGATCGATCCACAACTGCTGTGGATCGTCGCCGCCCGGCGCGCCCTTGAACCCCGTGAAGGTATTGCCGCCGTCGCGCGATACGTAGCTGGACGTGTTGATCGTGTACACGACGTCCGGGTCCCCCGGATCGACGTACACGCCGCAGTTGTAGCCGCCCTGCCCGTTGCGGATGCGCGTATCCTCGGCATCCATCTGGCGCCAGGTCGTGCCGCCGTCGTCGGACCGGTAGAGCCCCGAATTCTGGATCAGGAACATGCGCTCGCCGTCGGTATGATTCGCCACCGCCACCGAGGTGCGCCCCGCCAGCTCGGGCAATCCGCCGCCTTTGATTTCGTGCCAGGTGAGTCCCTCATCCGTGGACTTGAACAGGTGCGTGCCGTTCTCACCGCCGAACGCGCCGCGCCCCATGGCGCCCGGCGCCACGTAGTGCAGATCGGTCGTCGCGAGGATCACACTCGGCTTGTCGTGGGCCCAGGCCAACTTCACCGCGCCCGTCTCGTCGTCCACGAACAGGGTCTTGGTCCACGTCTTGCCACCGTCGGTGGACCGGAACACCCCGCGCATGTCGCTCTTCTCGTGGATGTTGCCCTGCGCCGCGATCATCACGAGATCGGGGTTCGCCGGATCCACGAGGATCGACGGGATCTGCTTGGTGGCATCGAGCCCCAGATGCTGCCAGGTGTGGCCGGCGTCGGTGGACTTGTAGACGCCGTTGCCCTCGTTGATCGCGCCACCCGTGATGATATCGCCCGTGCCGACGTAGATCACGTTCGTGTCCGACGGCGCCACTTCGATCGCGCCTACCGACGACACGTCCTTCACCGAGTCGAAGATCGGCTCCCACGTGGTGCCCGCGTTGGTGGTCTTCCACACGCCGCCCGCCGGCAGGCCGGCATAGAACACCCCCGGTTCGCCGATCGCCCCCGTCACCGCCGCCACGCGTCCCCCACGCAGGGGACCGACGTTGCGCCAGACGAGGCCGGCCAGGAGATCGGGATGCACCGGCGACTTCGCGCCAGTGGTCATGAGCGCCGCCGCGGCAATGCCGACGGTGGACAGGAAGCGGGGCGACAGGACACGCTTGAGCATGAGAACGAGGCTCCGGCTGAGGATCAAGATGTCGTGAAGCTTAGAGTTCGGAACGGGCTCCGGACAGGGGGACGGTCCGGAGGGGACCCGCTAAGAATTTCCTAACACCCCCGGCGTCGGGCGGCGCCCCGCGCCGCCCTCGGTCGCGCCGGAGCGGGCGGCCCGAGACTTGTAATCCCGCTCCCCGCCGCCATCATTCGGATTCAGCATGCAAAATGCCCTGCTCAACTCCCTTCCCCCGGACGCGGTCAAGCTCGCACTCGCGCTCCTGCTCTCGCTGCTCATCGGCCTGCAGCGCGAGGAGCAGAAGCTCGAGGCCGGGCACTACCGCTTTGGCGGCGCGCGCACCTTTCCCCTCATCGGCCTCCTCGGCTACGCACTCGCCCTCGTCGGCGGCGACAACCTGGTCCTCGTGGCGGCCGGCCTCGTGGTCGTGGGCGGGCTCATGCTGCTCTCGTACCGCTACAAACTCTCCACCGACGGAAGCAACGCCGGCATCACCACCGAAATCTCCGCGCTCGGCACGTACGTGGTCGGGGCGCTGGTCGCGCACGATCACATCTGGGTGTCGTGCGCGCTGGCCGTGTTCAGCCTCCTGCTTCTCGACCTCAAGGGCGCGCTCGAGGGACTCGCCCGCAAGATCGCCCCCGACGAGATCGCCACCCTGGCCAAGTTCCTGCTGCTCACGGTGGTGCTGCTTCCCATCGTCCCCGATCAGGACTTCACGCAATTCCACCTGAATCCGTTCAGGACGTGGCTCGCCGTGGTCGCGGTGAGCGGTGTGTCGTACGGCAGCTACGTGCTCGAACGCCTGACGCGAGGCCGCGGTGGGCCATTGCTCTCCGCGATGCTCGGCGGCGCATACTCGTCCACCGTGACCACGGTCGTGCTGGCGCGCCGGGCGGCCTCCGAACACCGGCCGCACCTTTTTTCGGGAAGCATCGTGGCGGCGTCGGGTGTCATGTACGCGCGGCTCATCGTGCTGCTGGCGCTGTTCAGCGTGCCGCTGGCGGCACGGCTGGGCGGATCGTTCGCGCTGCTCGCCCTGGCCGGCACGCTGGGCGGCGCGTGGTGGAGCCGGCGGCCTGATGCCGCCGGCACGGCGCGGGCCGAGCCGCCGTCGGGACGCAACCCGCTCCAACTGCGCACGGCGTTGCTGTTCGGGGTCCTGTTCATGGGGCTCATCGTGATCACGCAGCTCGTGATGCAGCACCTGGGGCGCGGCGGCACTTACGCCCTGGCGGCCGTGATGGGCGTGACCGACGTGGATCCATTCGTCCTCGGCCTCACGCAGACCGTCGGCGGCGCGACCCCGCTCGACGTGGCGGCGGCGAGTATCGTCATCGCCGCCGCCAGCAACAACCTGGTCAAGGGCGTGTACGCGTGGAGCCTTGCCCGGCGGAAGACCGGGGCTTACAGCTTCGCAGGGCTGGGGCTGCTCGCCGCGGCCGGGCTGCTCCCGCTGTTCTGGATCTGACGCTTCCGGGCCGCGCTCCCCGCGGTCAGATCGATTCGTCGGCCGACGGACCGTACACGCCCGGCACGGGGACGTCGAGCAGCCGGTAGTACACCCCGAGTTGTGCCCGGTGATGGATGAGATGGCTCACGACCATCAGCCGCATGAGCGACCGCTTCGTATCGCGCACGATCACCTGGTCACCAGCGCTCATGACCCAGTCGTGCGACAGGTCGTCGGGGGTGGCTTTGGCCAGCGCGCGCTGGAACTCGGCCACGTTGGCGTCGAATCGGGCAACCAGCTCGCCGGCCGGCGCCGGTGATCCGGCCGGTCGGGCGGTCGCCATGTCCAGCCCTTCCGTGGCCAGGATCATCGTGCCCCGCGTCGGGATGCCGGCGATGTGCGATGCCAGCTGGAGGAGCGTGCGCGACTTCGCGTGCGGCCGCCACTCGTCGTGGTCGCTGGGAAAGCGCTCGAGCACGCGGCGCGTGGCGGCGAACTCCCGGGTGAAATCCTCGAACAGGGGCGATGGCTCCTTGGGGGCAGCGGGACTGGACGGTGACATGAGGGAGGACCGGTGAGGGGTGAGTGCTGGGCCCGACGCCTCCAGTGTCGCACCGTGACTTGATGATGTCAAGTAATAACTTGCAATTTGATTCCATGCCCCGTATACTGGCCGCCATGCGGTCCTACAATCAGTACTGTGGCCTGGCCAAAGCGCTCGACGTGGTGGGCGATCGTTGGATCTTGCTCGTCGTCCGCGAGCTGCTGGCGCACGATGGGGCGCGGTACACCGACCTGCGCGACGGGCTGCCGGGCATCGCGACCAACATGCTCGCCGGCCGGTTGCGCGACATGGAACGGGCGGGCCTCGTGATCCGGGAAGACGCCCCACCGCCAGTGGCCACCACCCTGTTCCGGCTCACCCCCCGCGGGCGCCAACTCGAGCCCGTGATCCGCGCCCTCGGCGCGTGGGCTGGCCCGCTGATGGAGGAGTGGACCCCCGGCCAGGAATTCCGCAGCCGGTGGCTGGCGCTGCCGGTGGAGTTGTACCTCACCGACGGGGCGCCGGACGCACCACCGGTGGCGCTGCAGCTCCGGACCGGCGAGGAACCGATGGTGGTGGAGGTGGCCGGGGGCACGGTCCGGGCGCGGCCCGGCACCGCCGCCCATGCCGCGGCGGAACTCGCCGGCCCCCCACACGTGGTCATGGGCCTGTTGGCGGGCCGCCTCTCGCTGGCGGCGGCTCGCGCCAAAGGGCTGCACTTCCGCGGCGCGCTCAGGGCCGTGCGGCGCTTGCGGCCCAGGTCCTAACGCGCATCCGGATCACGGCCCACCCGGCGCCCGGTCCGTCACCCCGCCCCGGGCCCGAGTTTCCGTCGAACGAACGGGCGCACGAACGCCGCTGGCGGGTTGTGCGCGGTCGCCAGGCCATATGCTTTCTTATATAGCTCGTCGGCCCTCGCCTGCTGGCCCATCTTCTCGTAGGTCATGCCGAGCAGGCAGGTCATGAACGGATCGTTCTGGTTTCCGCGCATGGCCAGCATCTTGCCGAACTCGGCCTCCGCGGTCGCGAGGTCGCCGGTATAGAGCGCCACGTACCCCACCAGATACGGGAAGAATCGCTCCTGCTGAGCCGCCATGGCCGAGTCGCCGTCCAGCGCCCGGCGCGCGGCGGCGATCTGCCGCTCGGCTTCCGCCTTGTCGCCGCGGCGCGCGGCGATGCGCGCCAAGGCATGGGCCAGCCGGAAGTCCCACAGGCTCGCGGGATGCGTGCGGGGCTGCGGTTCCATGGTGCCCAACTCGTATCCCTTCCGGTACCACTGCTCGGCCGCGTTCAGATCGCCCGCGTCGATGCACACCCGCGCGCCCTCGTCGGCCATCTCGCCTTCCTGATAGAACGCGTTCTGCGGCTCCGCCTGCTCGCGGCTCTTCCAGTAGTCGATCACCATCTGCTCATACTTGAGCGTGTTGGCGCAGTCCGCGTCGAATGCATGGGACATGGCCATGGCGCGCTGCGCATTGGCCTTCGCTGCCGGATCGGCGGCGGAGTCGATGATCGCCTGGAAGATCACGCGCGCCTGTGCGGTCTTCCCCTCCACGTCGAGTTGCGACGCCTCGGCCATGGGGCCGGAGCCGCGGCCCCCGCCGCGCTGGGCGGCCACGGACGGTGCGGAGAAGATCGAGGCGCCGGTCAGCGCGGCGGCCGCAACGAGACGGCGGCCAATGGGCAGGTTCGTCATGTTCGTCTCCCTTGTTCAGCGTACGTCCCGGGCCTGTTGCGCGTCTGTCGCTCGCCTTCCGTCACCATCGTTCGGGGTGCGACGCGGCGGACGCGCGTTCCCCGCCAATGCGGCGCGGTCGCCATCAGCCTCCTGGGTGGTACTCGCGCTCGGTGTGTCCCTTGAGCTGCGACTTGTAGAAGTACACGACGCGCAGGTTCCCGGTGGCGTAGCGCTCGGCCTCGTCGTCGAAGTGCGGCGAATGAACGTCGCCGCTCTCGCCGCCCGCCGTCACGGCGCGGGCCCGGACGCTGTCGCCGAACTCCACCACCGCCACGAAGCTGTTGCCGCTCGTGCCGTACCACTTCTTGGTATTCGAGTAGGCGTGCGCCCCGAACGAGGCCAGGGAGCCCCACACCGACGACGTGAACGGCACGGGGATGCTCGGCTCGGCGTCGTCGAAGTGCGGGTCGATGTCGTCGTTGATGCGCTGGAAGCGGTTGATGTCGCCCCAGGGCGTCTGCCAGTTGCCGAAATCGGCGGTGAGCGTGTCGGAGGCCGCGGCCAACGACGCGAGCAGTTCGTGCGGGCTGGCCCGCTGGGCCACGTAGTCCTCGGCCGACATCCCGGCCGCCCGCGCCTCGCGCCCCACGCGCCGCATCACGTCGGTGCCCCAGAACACGGCGAGCGACGTCGGGACGGAGTTGATCCCCCATCGATAGTCCCAGGCGCGAAGCAGCGTCATCTGCTTCGTCAGCCGCGCCTTGAGCGGATCGCCCGCCGGGGTCGCGTCATACGCTTTGACCAGCGGCGGAATCATGGTCGCGAACGCCGGCAGATAGCTGTCGAACGCCGCCGCCGTCAGCGACGACATGGTAAAATCCTTATGGCCGGGCAGCACGCGCAGGGCGTGGTAGCCGCGAGGGCTCTCCTCCGTGCCCGTCTCCACGTACCTGGGATAGTCACGCCGCTTGGGGCTGCTCGGCCCCGCCGCCGACCACGGCCAGTTGTTCGAATTGTACAACCAGCCGGTGGCCGGATTGAGCAGGCCCGGCGTCTGGTCGATCGTCAGCAGGCCGTGATAGTCGGTGGCCGGATTGCTGCCGTCCACCGGCTTGGTCCAATCGAAGCTCGTATCACGCCGCGGGATGTAGTTCGAATGGAAGTACGCGATGTTGCCCTCGGCGTCCGCGAAGATCGTGTTGTTGGAGGAGTTGGTGTGCAGGTGCATGATGTTCCGGAACGCCGCGTAATCCTTGGCCTTGGTGCGCGTGTACGACTGGATGAGCGCGTTCACCGGGCTCTGCATCAGGCTGATGCTCACCCAGCGGTCCCCGTCCTGGCGAATGACCGGACCGTGCTGCGTGTAATAGGCGGTGAACGTCCGGCTGGCCATCCCGCTGGCCGTCTTGTACGGCACGGTGATCTGCGTGGAGACCACGGGGAGTTCACGGTCGCCGTGCTTGTAGACGTAGCCGTCCCCCCGCTTGGTGACCGTCTCCAGGAATTCGTCGATGTTGTCCACGCCGCTCGAGGTGTGCATCCACCCGGCGGTCGGATTGAACCCCTGATAGATGAAGAACTGACCCCACGTGACCGCGCCGTACGCGTCCAGTCCCTCGTCGCTCACCATCTGCAGCTCCGAGCGGAAATAGAACGACGTGTGCGGGTTGATCCACAGCAGCGCGTGGTGGTCGAGCGTGTTCTTGGGCGCAATGGCGATGCCGTTGGAACCCGACGGCTCGGGCGGCGGCCCGTCGCCCTCCGCTCCCCGCCCACGTCCCGCCGGCAGCGGCACGCCGCCATAGAAGTTCGCCAGCCCGGCGAGGTTCACACGCTCGATGTCGCCGCCGATGCTGCCTTCGGTGAAGCTGAGCGCCATCCACGGCTCGAAATGCGTGATCACCCGAGGCTTCACCTGCGGATGCGTATACAGATAGTAGTTGAGCCCGTCGGCGAACGCGTCCATGAGCGACCGCAGCCAGGCCGGGCTCTCGCCGTACATCTTCCGCAACGAATCGGGATTGATGAACAGCTTCATGCGAAGGTCGCGCCAGACCTGTGACTCGCCCTCCGCCTCCGCCAGCCGCCCCATCGCGTCGAGGTAGTTGGTCTCCACTCGGTTGAAGTCGTCCTCGGCCTGTGCGTATTCCATGCCGAATACAGCGTCGGCATCGGTATGGCCGTACACGTGGGCAATGCCCCAGTCGTCGCGAATGATCGTCACGCGCTGGGCTTCCTGCTGCCAGCGTGCGACCTCCTGGGCAGACTGGGCGCGCGCGGCGCGGGGCGCCAAACTGGCGGCTGCCGCGGCACAGAGCACGAGGAACTTCTTCATCGGGGCTCGCTGGAAAGGTCCAAGGGTGGGTGAGACGTCCGCCGGCAAACATGCCTGCCGAACCGGGAACGGTCCAGTCAGCCGCTCGGATGGCCGCCGTGCCGGGGCGCGTGGCCACCACGCCGTGGTGCGCCACGACGCCGAGGACGCGCGATATCAAGCCAAGGGAAAGCGTCGGAATTCCCTGGCCATGCCCGAGAGCTGAACGTTCCTGCCAACTGAGACTTCCGCCGACTGGGTCAGTCGGGCATAGTTATCCAGACAAACGTTCCTGGAGGTTCCATGCCTGCAGTCCCGCCGCCGTCCGGCCCGGCGCCATCCGCCGGGCCACCCCTTCCTGACGAACGCGCGCTCGAGCGGGTGTTCCGCTCGCATTTTTCGGCCCTCATCGCAGAGGCCAAGAAACATCTCAAGGACTCCCCAGCGGCCGCGCCCCATGTGGTCGAAGGGCTCTTTCTCGGCGCTTGGGCTGGACGCGAGGAGTTCAAGACCGCCCAACAGCTCGAAGACTTCCTGCACGGCGAGGTGGCCCACGCGGCCGCGCGCGAATTGAGCCGCCGGGCCAGCGCCCATCACTTTGGCGGCTCGGGATCGCACGGCGGCGGCCACGCCGAGAAGGCGGCCAGCGTCGACGAGTCGTGGCAGCGTATTCACCGCACACTCCACCCCGATTCAAAAGCGGCCGCCGGCGCCATCGCCGCACATTCCAGACGGGATGCCGCCAGCCACGTGG
Source organism: Gemmatimonadaceae bacterium (assembly GCA_035533015.1). NCBI lineage: Bacteria > Pseudomonadati > Gemmatimonadota > Gemmatimonadia > Gemmatimonadales > Gemmatimonadaceae > Gemmatimonadaceae bacterium. Next base: position 54,154 of record DATLUQ010000012.1, read on the forward strand.
CCGGCCTCGCCAAGCGTCGCTCGTACGTAGTGCCGATCACGATCGGCGTGATCGCGATCGCCGCTGCAAGTGGGGCGGCATGGTGGCTCAACCGGGCAGGGCGCGAGGGCGCCATCGTCGCCTCCCTCAACTCGCCCGGTGCACGCCCCCACCAGACGGGGCCCGGCCAGTTCGCCATCGTCAATCTGGACGACGGCTCCAAGATCATGCTCGCCCCGCAGTCCAAGCTCGTCGTGCCCGAGCACTTCGGGAACGACCTTCGGGTCGTGAGCCTTCAGGGCGCGGCAACGATCGACGTCGCCCCCGGGATGTCGGCCCCATTCGAGTTGCGGGCCGACAACGCGGTGATCGACGTGCCCGGCACCAGCTTCGTGGTGCGCGCCGATACGTCCGATACAGCCATGGTCGTGTTCGTGAAGAACGGCAGCGCCACCGTACGCGTGGGTCAAGACACGAAGGACCTGCATCCCATCGCGTCCGGCGCCGCGCTGCGCATCACCGCGGGCGGCCAGGTGGCCGCGCCCACCCCCGACCAGCTCGCCGAGGCCACGTCGTGGACCGACAGCACGGTGACCATCGCGCACGAGTCGCTGGAACAGGCGCTGGCCGAATTGCGTCGCTGGTACGGCACGCACATCGTGGTGCTCGACAGCTCTCTGCTCACGCGCGACATCTCCATCCAGGCGCCGACCACCTCGTCCATGGCGGCCATCAACGCGATCGAGAAGAGCGGGAACGTCAAGTTCGAATACGAAGGGGAAACGATGGTGTTCCGGGACGCGACGCCCGCGCCCACGCCCAAGAAGCCGAAAAAGAAATAGGCGTCGTGTCCCGTTGAGGGCGAGGGGGAGGGGAGCGGGGGTTACCCTCCGCTCCCCTTCGTCAGCAGGCGAGCGAGCTTCACGAAACTGCCGCCCCAGCCTTCCTCCATCCTCATCTTGCGGAACGCGCGGGCGTCGGCGGCCGAGACGAAGCGCGTGCTGATCGTGAGGCGCGTCTTCCCCGCCAACTCCTCGAAGATCACGGTGACCACGCTGTCGTCCACCGGCGTGCCCTTCGGCATCCCGCGCAACTCGTTGAGGGTATCGGTCCACGCTTCGGGCTGCCCCGACAGGTCCGTCGTGTACACGATGCGCTCCGGGTTCACGCCTGCCACACCAGGCGGCGCGGCGCGTCGAACTCGCGCGTGATGACCACGTCCCGGTCGGACGCCGCCTGATCGGCGCGATTTCCACTACTTCTTTCTGCCATGCGAAGCCTCCTTGGACTTGGCGCTCTGCAGATAGTCGTCCAGCCGGTCGAGGCGCCGCTCCCACAGCCGGCGGTACTGGCCCACCCAGTTGGCCACGTCGCGCAGCGGCGCGGCGTCGAGACGGCAAGGCCGCCACTGGGCCTCCCGCCCGCGCGTGATGAGCCCAGCGCGTTCCAGCACCTTGAGGTGTTTGGAGACCGCCGGCAGGCTCATCTCGAATGGACCAGCCAACTCGGTGACCGTGGCCTCGCCTCTGGACAGCCGCGACAGGATGGCCCGCCGCGTGGGATCGGCGAGTGCGGCAAGCGTGGCGCTCAGGTTGTCGACGGCGGTGACCATTCTGGTGAACCATCCAGTTAAATAACTTATAGGTTAAATACAACCGGATTCCCACCCTGTCAAGGCGCCGTTGGGCGGCCGTGGGGACCCCATCGACCGCCTGGACGGGGACGCCCTGCCGGACGGCTCGGCGGGACGCCGGAGGATCGACAACGCCACCGGCGGCTGATATTCTGTCCGCCGGCGGATCAACGACGGAGGCGGTCATGAGCGGGGTACGGGTGCTCGTCGGTACAAGAAAGGGTGCGTTCATTCTGACGTCCGACGGCAAGCGCAAGAACTGGAAGGTCGACGGCCCGCACTTCGCGGGGTGGGAGATGTACCACCTCAAGGGATCGCCGGTGAATCCCGACCGCATCTACGCCTCGCAGTCCAGCAGCTGGTTCGGCCAGCAGATCCAGCGCTCCGACGACGGCGGCAAGACGTGGGACGCGGTGGACAACAAGTTCGTGTACGACGGCATCACCGGCACGCACCAGTGGTACGACGGCACGGCGCACCCGTGGGAATTCAAGCGCGTCTGGCACCTCGAGCCCTCGCTCGCCGATCCCGAGACCGTGTACGCCGGCGTCGAGGATGCGGCGATGTTCCGCTCCACCGACGGCGGCAAGTCATGGCGCGAACTGTCGGCCCTGCGCGGCCACGGCACCGGACCCAAGTGGCAGCCCGGCGCGGGGGGCATGTGCCTGCACACGATCCTCATCGATCCCACCAATCCGCGGCGCATCTTCATCGCCATCTCCGCGGCCGGCGCCTTCCGCACGGACGACGGCGGCGAGACCTGGAAGCCCATCAACCAGGGGCTGCGTTCCACCTACATCCCCGATCCCACCGCCGAGGTGGGGCACTGCGTGCACCGCATCGCGCTGCACGGGTCGCGGCCCAACACGCTGTTCATGCAGAAGCACTGGGACGTGATGCGCAGCGACGACGCCGGCGAGTCGTGGCGCGAGGTGAGCGGCAACCTGCCTACCGACTTCGGGTTCGTGGTCGACGTCCACGCGCACGAGCCGGAAACCGTGTACGTGCTCCCCATCAAGAGCGACGGCGAGCACTTCGTGCCCGAGGGCAAGCTGCGCGTGTACCGCAGCCGCACGGGCGGCAACGAGTGGGAGCCGCTCACCAAGGGGCTGCCGCAGGAGAACTGCTACGTGAACGTGCTGCGCGACGCGATGGCGGTGGACCGCCTGGACGAATGCGGCGTGTACTTCGGCACCACGGGCGGGCAGGTGTACGCATCGGCCGACGCCGGCGACAGCTGGAATGCGATCGTCCGCGATCTGCCGGCGGTGCTGTCGGTGGAGGTGCAGACGCTCTCATGATCCGCGTGGTGTTGCCGGCGCCGCTCTACCGCCTGGCCCAACTGCCGGGCGGAGAGCTGGCGTTCGATGTCGCGGGCCCGGCCACGCAGCGGTCGGTGCTCGACGCGGTGGAGCTGCGCTATCCGGTGCTGCGCGGCGCCATCCGCGATCACGTCACGCAGCAGCGCCGGCCGTTCGTGCGCTTCTTTGCCTGCGAACAGGATCTGTCGCACGAGTCGCCCGACGCGCCGCTGCCCAACGCCGTGGCCGAGGGGCGGGAGCCGTATCTCGTGGTGGGGGCGATCGCGGGCGGGTAGGCCCGCCGGCAGATCGCCCTTGACACCTAGGTGTACTATGTCACATAGTACACAGTGCTTCCGTTCAGCGTCACCCTCAAGCCGGGCGAATCGCCCTACCGCCAGACCGTCTACGCGGCCACGCGGGCGATCGTCGCCGGCGAACTCGCGCCCGGCAGTGCCTTCCCCTCCGTTCGCGAGTTGAGCCAGGCGCTGAAGGTCAATCCCAACACGGCGCAGAAGGTGATCGCCGAGTTGGTGCGCGATGGGCTGCTGGAGGTTCGCCCGGGTATCGGGACCGTGGTCACCACGGGACGGCGCGCGTCAGCCGCGGAGCGACGGGCGTTGCTCGCCCATCCGGTGGAGCAGCTGGCCGTCGAGGCCAGGCGACTGGGGCTCACCCGAGACGAACTGCTCGAGGCGCTCGGCAAGCGATGGAGCGACCTCTTTGGAGGCGACGGCGATGGCGCACGCTGAACGTCGAACCACCGGAAGGACCCGCACCGGAGTGATGCCATGCCAATGATCGAAGTCACAGGGGTGTCCTACGACTACGGGCGCGTCCGAGCGCTGGACGGCCTCGACCTCGGCGTTCCCGAAGGGGCGTTGTACGCCCTGGTCGGCCCCAACGGCGCCGGCAAGACGACGCTGATGCAACTCCTCATGGGACTGCGCCGACCGCAGGCCGGGCGCGCCATGGTGGACGGCCTTGACACCATGGTATTCGCCGCCCGCGATCGCGCGCGCATCACGTACGTCGCCGAGGGACAGCAGCTGCCGGAGTGGATGCGGCTCGACCAGCTCGACGCATATCTGGCGCCGCTCTATCCGACTTGGGACGCGGCGCTCGCGGCCGAGCTGGCAGCGCGGTTCCGGCTCGATCCGACCCGGCCGATCCGGACCTTCTCGCGCGGGCAGCGCATGAAGGCGGCGCTGCGCTGCGCGCTCGCGCCCCGCCCGAAGGTCGTGCTCATGGACGAACCGTTCTCCGGCATGGACGCGCTGGTGAAGGACGAGCTGGTGGGCGGGCTGCTCGAATCGGCGCGGTCGGAAGGATGGACGATCCTCCTCTCGTCGCACGACATCAGCGAACTGGAAATGCTCGCCGACTGGGCGGGGTTCATGGCCGAGGGCCGCATGCTGTTCTCGGAATCGATGGAGTCGCTGCTCACACGCATGAAGCGCGTCGATGTGGTGGGGGCCACCACTGCGCCGTCGGGCGGCGCACTGCCCCGGGAGTGGACGTCGGTGGAGCGGGCCGGCGGCCACGTGACGTTCATGGTGACGCAGGGCGGCGACGGACTCGAGGCGCGGGCGCTGGCGCCGCTCTTCCCCGGCGCCACGCGCATCGACGTGCGGCGCCCCACGCTGCGCGAGGTGTTCATCGCACTGGCAAAGGAAACGGCCGCGACCGGCCGCACGGAAGTGACCATATGAACTGGCCGCAGCAGGTGTGGCACCTGCTCTCCAAGGACATCCGGCAGGCGCGCGGGTATCTCGCGGCCTGGGCCGCGGCCACCGTCCTTGCTGGAATCGTCGGGATGGGACCCATCGTGCCGTCGTTCGCGACGCTCGACGTGCTCGCGGGTGTCGTCTTCGTACTCGGCGTACTCGCCCTAGCCGGAATCGTGCAGAGCGACTCGCCCACGAGAGTGGGGAGTTACTGGTCGACGCTCCCGCTATCGCCGACGGCCGTCTTGGCGGCCAAGCTGCTCCTGACCCTTGCGATCGTGCTTCTCCCGACGATCGTCGCGTTCCTCGTGTTCGGAAGCCTCGGGGTTCCGGCAGGTGCGGCGGCGGCGCCGATCCTGCTGGCGGCGGCGGGCTGCGGGCTCTTCCTCCTGGCGCTGTTCGTGATTGCCGCACTGACCACTGGGCTGCGGGATTTCTTCCTGGTCATCCTGCTCATTCCTGTCGCCGTGCTGCTGCTTCCCCAGGCGTTCGAGTGGATGACACACGTCCAACTCGACCCCGACCAGATGGCCCCCGGCGTGCCAGTTACGGTCGCGCTGCTCGCTGGAGCGGGCGTGCTCCTGCTGCTCGCCGACGTCTATCGGCGGCGCGATCTGCGCCGGGCGATCTGGCTGCCTGGGCTCTACCTTGCGTCGACAGCGATGGTTGCACCGTTCATGCACTCCACCGGGATGATCGCAGGGCCGCCGATGCCGCCCCACCCTGTTCTCCAATTCCACATGGCGCCGGACACCACCGCGGGTTCCCTCACGCCGTACCGCGCGAACATGTCGGTTTCGGTCGACGGCGCTCCGGCGGATCTCCGCGTGCAACTCATGGCCGAAGCCTCGGTGCTCCATCTGCGCGACGGCCGCACCATCCAGATGGGCCGACGCCCGCAGCTGATAACGGCGCACCGCGCCACCATCGCGGCGTTCGAAGGACTGCAGTGGCCGTACGCCAGCCCGGAACACGACGCGATCTTCGCGCTCGCGCCCGACCCACGGGCACCGGCACCTCAGCCAGGCGCGGTCGCGAGCGTCGAGGTGTTCGCCGAGGTCCGCCTGGCGCGGCTGGTACCGCTCGGCGCGATCGCGCTCGCGCCTGGGGGCACCTTCCGGGCGGCCGGCGGCCGGGTGCGCCTCATGGGGTTCTCCCACAGGAACGGCTCCGTCCTCGTCACGACGCGCGTGCTGACGGCGAATGGCAGCCCGGAATTCGATCTCGACACACCGTTCAACATCTACGGCGATTTGAATCTGTCGCTCATCAATGAGAGTCGGCATGAGGCGATGGCGCTGTCCCCGGCGGGCTTTTTCGGTGGTGACGTCTGGCTCGTGATGCCGGGGGTCCGGGGGCGCGATTACGACGTCAAGTTCGCCACGAAACAGGCCGACTTCGGCGGATCTGCGCCGACCCCGAACGATGAATGGTATGCCGGAGCAGACGTACAACTCGCCACGTGGGTCCCACAGCCGGGCTACTACCAGGTCCACCTCATATACACTTCCCCAACCGACAAGCACGCTGCAACTTCCCGGGGTGTCCACTGACCTGACCGACCATCGATCGCGGCGCGCCCTCGCCACCGCCCTGCGCGCCGCACTCGCGGCCGCATGCACGCTCGCCGCGGGCGGGGCGCTTGCCCCCGCGCCCGCCGCCGCGCAACTGGCCCCCACCCACATCCGCACCCGCTGGGCGGCGGACGTCAGCCCCACGCACCCCTGGCCCGAGTATCCGCGCCCGCAGCTCGTGCGCCGCGCGTGGACCAACCTCAACGGCCCCTGGCAATACGCCATCACCGACAGCGATGCCCCGCAACCGGCGCGTTGGGACGGGAAGATTCTCGTCCCCTTTCCGGTGCAGTCGCAGCTGAGCGGTGTGGAACGCCCGGTCACCGACTCGCAGGCGCTCTGGTACCACCGCACGTTCCTCGCGCCCGCCCTGCCGCGCGGCGGACATCTGCTGCTCCACTTCGGCGCCGTGGACTGGGAGGCCACGGTGTGGGTGAACGGCACCCGGATGGGCGAACACCGCGGCGGCTACGATCCCTTTACATTAGATATTACTGATGCCCTGCGCGGCACCGGCCCGCAGACCCTCGTCGTGCGCGTCTGGGACCCCACCGACCGCGGCGAGCAGCCCCGCGGCAAGCAGGTGCTCCGTCCGCACAGCATCTGGTACAGCGCCGTCACCGGCATCTGGCAGACGGTGTGGCTCGAGCCGGTGCCCGCCGCGTACATCACGCGC
>DATLUQ010000013.1 GCA_035533015.1 Gemmatimonadaceae bacterium
GTCAACGCCGTGCTGGTATCGGCGGCGTGCTACTCGGTGTTCGTGCTCGTGCCGTTCGGGCGGTTGGTGGTGGCCGACGTGGTGCTGTACTCCCTGGCCCTGTTCCTGGAGTTCGGCTCGCTCATCGCGCTGCGCCGCCGCGAGCCCGGCCTGCGCGGCGCGTTCCGCATTCCCGTCGGCCGGGGCGGCGTGATCGCCCTGGCCGTCGTGCCTATGAGTATTCTGTTATTTCTGGTGTACGAGGGGCTGGTCGGGGGTGACTACGCCTGGCCGGCGCTGGCCGGCAGCGCGGGGGCCGTCGCGTGCGGTCCCCTGTGGTTCTACTTCGCGGCCCGTACGCCGCGCGGCGCCCGCCGGCTTCAGGGCCGCTTGTAGGCCGTCCCGTCCTCCATCACGAACGCCACCCGCCGGGTGGCGGTGATGTCCCGCGTCGGGTCGCCGTGCGCGATGGTATTCACGCCGGCATCGATCCGGGTAGGGAGATCGTGGCCGGCACCGCCGCGCCGAACAGCACGAACACGGCCGGCAGCATCGAGAACGGACGATCGAGACGCACGAAACTACCCCTGAATCAGGAAGGCGCAGGGGTGAGCACCGGGAGCCCGGCCGCCGTCCAGGCGTCGTACCCTCCGGTCATCGGGGTCACGTTCGCAAAACCTCGCCCAACGAGCACGCTGGCGCCAATCACGGCCCGGCTGCCGGCGTGGCACTGCACGATCACCGGGTCCTCCCGCGAGGCCGCGGCAGCCCAGTCGGCCAGGTCGCCCAGTGCCACGCCGATCGACCCGGGGATCACGCCCGCCTCGCGCTCGCCGGCGCCACGCACGTCCACGAGACGCGGAGGCCGCCTTCCCGCCAACCGCCGCCGCACCTCGGCCAGGTCGGCCCGGTCGAGGGTGGCCACCGGAGACCCCGATCGGCGCCGCGCCGCGAGCACCTCCGCCGCCACCGCCCATCCCGCCACGCGGTCAAAGCCGATGAGCCGCAGCCGCTGGACGAGGGGCGACACGTCGCTGGCGTTGTCGACCAGCACCACCACCGGCGCTTCCTCGGGGGCCACGGTGCCGAAATAGCCGCTGAACGATTTCGACTTTGGTACACAGATCGCGCCGGGCACGAACCCCGTGCAGAACGCGGCCGACGGTCGGGTGTCGATCACCAGGACGCCGCCGCGGATGGCCGCGTCCACCTCGCCGGCGTCGAGGCGCCGCGTCAGGTCCCCGGTCGGCGCCGCAGGCGCACCGTCGCGGTTCACGCGCTTCATGCGGGCGAAGTAACGCGGCGGCTCGGGCTGCGCGGCGAGGATCTCGCGCACGAATGCCGTCTCGTCGGTCTGGCGCAGCGCCGCGTTGACCAGCCGCTCGTAACCCAGCGTGGACTGAGGCATCGCGCCCAGCGCCTTGCCGCAGGCCGATCCCGCGCCGTGCCCGGGCCACAGTTGCAGATGGTCGGGGAGCGACGCGGTGCGGCGCAGCGACGCGAACAGCTGCCGCGCCGAGGTGTCCATCGTGCCGGCCACGTGCGCCGCGCGCTCGAGCAGGTCGGGGCGCCCCACGTCGCCCACGAAAATGAAATCGCCGCTCAACATGCCGACCGGCTGATCGGACACCGCCGTGTCGGTGACGAGAAAGGACAGATGTTCCGGGGTGTGTCCGGGGGTGTGCAGCGCGGTGAGGTGGATCGCGCCGACGTGGATCTCGTCGTTGTCGTGAACAAGCGTCGCACCGTCAGGCACCCGGTACTGCCAATCCGGTCCCCCCTCCGCCGACACCAGCAGGCGGGCACCCGTGGCGGCCGCCAACGCCCGCACCCCCGACACGAAGTCGGCGTGGATGTGGGTTTCCGTCACGTGCGTGATGGCGAGACCCTCGTCTTGCGCGGCGTCGATGTATCGCTGGATGTCCAGATTGGGATCCACGACAACGGCTTCGTGCGTGGCCTCGCAGCCGAGCAGATAGCCGGCCTGCGCCAATTCGTCGTCGTACAGGCGTCGAAGAATCATGGAATTTGGGGAGGTGATGCCTCGGCCAATCTAGCCGGCGGTAGCGCCGCGACGCCATGCGCCTCTGGCGCGCCCGGCGCACGGATGAGACGTTTCGTGCGCCGCTCCGGATTGCGCTCCCCCCATCGCCCTCTGCCGAGGTCGTCCCGTCATGCGCCGAGTCTTCCCCTCCGTCTCGTGGTCTTCTGCCGTCGCACTGCTCGCGGTCGCCGCGTCGGCCGCCGCCGCGCAAGCGCCCAAACGCCCGCTCACGCCAGCCGACTGGGACCACTGGCGCTCGATCACCGGCACCGCGATTTCGCCGGATGGCAAGTGGGTGGCGTACTCACTCACCCCCCAGGTGGGCGACGGCGAATTCGTCGTGCGCAGCACGGTTGGCCCCATCGAATACAGGGTGCCCCGCGGATTCATCGGGCGGCCCAACGTGACGCCGGGCTCTACCGGCCGCGGCGGCGGCCAGCCCGCCGGACGCATCGCGGCCGACTCGCGGTTCGCGGCCGTGCTGACGTACGCGCCGATGACGGCCTTCGATTCGGCGCGCCACAGTGGGCGGGGCGGCCGTCCCGGGCGGCCGCCCAAGTCGAAGCTCGCCATCATCGATCTCGCCACCGGGCACGTGACCATGATCGACGACGTGCGAGGCTTCGAGATGCCCGCCGACGCCGGCGGATGGATCGCGTATCAGCTCGACTCCGGCGATTCGACCGCCGGCGGTGGAAACGCGGCTGGGGAACCCGCAGGCGGGGGTGGCGGCCGCGGAGGTGGTCGGGGCGGTGTATCGCCGGTGGCTGAAGCGGGCCCGAGCGGGCGGCGCAAGCTTCCCGGGAGCACGCTGGTGCTGCGCGACCTTGCCACGGGTGCGGAAACGCGTATCGACAGCGTCACGACGTACGCCTTCGACGACAGTGCGAAGTGGCTCGGGTACGTCGTCTCGACCCGCGGCGGGGAGGGGGATGGCGCGTTCGTGCGCGTTCCTGGGAAGGACGCCCCCATCGCGCTCATGACGGGCAAGGGTGACTACCGGGGCCTGTCGTTCGATCGTGCGGGATCGCAGGTGGCGTTCATGACGGACCGCGACGACTTCGCCGCGCGGGTGCCGAGGTTCACGCTCTATTACGCTTCGCTCAAGGACGCGAAGCCGGTCGCGGTGGCCGGGGCAGGAAGCGTGGGCCCGGGCCTGCTCGTGGCCGACTACGGCCGCGTGGCGTTCTCGCGCTCCGGAACGGCGATCGAGTTCGGCGTGGCTCCACCACGCCCCGACACCGTGCCGCACGACTCGCTCTACGACAAGGCGATCTTCGATCTCTGGGCGTGGAACGACCCGCACATCATGCCGCAGCAGAAGGTGGACGCGGCGCGCGACCGCGACCGGACCTTCCTCGCGCTCTACCAGATCGCATCGAAGAGCCTGGTGCAGCTCACCGACGACTCGGTCCCCAACGCCACCGTATCCGAGGACGCGCGCGATGCGATGGAGACGAGCGACGTGCCGTATGCGATCCCCGCGATGTGGGGGGAGGGCGGGAGCGACGTGTATGCGGTCGACGCCGCCACGGGCCGGCGGTCGCTGATCAAGAAGGACCTGCGCGGCTCCCGCTCGACGCTCTCCCCGGGCGGCCACTTCGTCACCTACATGGACGGCGGGCACTGGTTCGCATACGACATGGCCACCGGGCACACGACCGACCTCACCGGGAGCCTCAACGGCGATCGGTTCGACAATGAACTGGACGACCATCCCGACATCGCGCCGCCCTATGGCATCGGCGGTTGGACGACGGACGACCGCTCGGTGCTCCTCTACGATCGGTACGACATCTGGGAGGTGGACCCGACGGGCGCGCGCGCTGCGGTGGTCGCCACCGACTCCGTGGGCCGGCGCGAACACCTGATCTTCCGCGTCGTCGATCTGGCTCGCGACAATCCATTCATCGACCCGCGCCAACCCGTGCTCGTCAGTGCGTTCAATGCAGACACGAAGGCCGACGGCTTCTACTGGCTGCGGCTCGGCGCGCGGCGCGCACCGGAGAAGATCCTGATGGCGGACGCCGACTTCGGGATCCCGCTCCAGGCCAAGCACGCGACGCAGCTCGTGGTGACGCGCGGAACGTTCGAGGAGTTTCCCGATCTCTACACGGGCGCGGACCTCAGCCATCTGTCCAGGATCTCCGACGCCAATCCCCAGCAGAAGGACTTCAATTGGGGTACGGCGGAACTGGTGCACTGGATCAGCGCCGACGGGATTCCCCTGGCCGGCATCCTGTACAAGCCGGAAAATTTCGACCCGGCCAAGAAGTACCCGATGATCACCTACTACTACGAGCGCCTGTCCGACAATCTCTACCATTACGTGCCGCCGGGCGGCCGCAACGTGATCAACCCGACGCACTACGTGTCGAACGGCTATCTGATCTTCGAACCCGACATCCCGTATGAAATCGGATATCCGGGACCGAGCGCGATGAAGGCGGTCGTTCCCGGCGTCGAGATGCTGCTCGGCCGCGGGTACGTGGACCTGAACGCACTCGGGCTCCAGGGGCACTCCTGGGGCGGCTACCAGACGGCGTACATGATCACGCAGACGCACATGTTCAAGGCGGCGATGGCCGGCGCGCCGGTGGCCGACATGTTCAGCGCGTATGGCGGGATTCGCTGGCAGTCGGGCCTCAACCGGTCCATGCAATACGAGCACACCCAGAGCCGCATCGGGGGGTCGATCTGGGAATACCCGCTGCGCTACATCGAGAATTCCCCGCTGTTCTGGGCCGACAAGATCACGACGCCGCTCCTGATGATGGCCAACGACGGCGACGGCGCGGTGCCGTGGTACCAGGGGATCGAGATGTACGTGGCGCTGCGCCGCCTGGGCAAGGAGGTATATATGTTCGATTATAACGGCGACGAGCACAACCCCACGAAGCGCGCCAATCAGATGGACATCGCCATGCGCATGCAGCAGTTCTTCGACTACCACCTGCGCGGATTCCCCGAACCCGCCTGGATGATCCACGGCATTCCCTACCTCCAGAAGGGGCGGGACCAGCTCGGGCATCCGGCCGGCGTGCTCCCGGCGTCCGCCGGCGGCGCCGACTCCTCGCGCACCCACTAACGGAGCGACTCCCATGGCCGACGTCATCGACTACAAGATCATCGGCGACGACCTCCAGGCAGTGATCATCACGCTCGACGCCGGCGAGCGGGTGATCGCCGAGGCGGGCGCGATGATGTACATGCAGGACGGGATTCGCATGGACACCACGCTCGACCCCAACGCCCAGGGCGGGAGCATGGTGGGCAAACTGCTGGGCGGCGCCAAACGGGCCCTGAGCGGCGACTCGTTCTTCATGACCACATTCACGAACGCGGCGGGCGTGCGCCGCGACGTGGCATTCGCCGCCGTCACGCCGGGCAAGATCCACCCCGTCGATCTCAAGGATTGGGGCGGACGGATCGTCGCCCAGCGAGACGCATTCCTGTGCGGCGCCCGCGGCATGAACGTCTCGGTGGCGTTCTCGCGCCGATTGGGCGCCGGCTTTTTCGGCGGCGAGGGGTTCATCCTGCAGCGCATCGAGGGCGACGGGCTGGTGTTCCTGCACGCCTCGGGCACCCTCTGCGAGATGCAACTCGCAGGCGGCGAGAAGATCCAGGTGGACACCGGCTGCCTCGTGGCGTTCGACGAACGCGTAGATTACGACATCGCGATGGTGCCGGGCATCAAGACCGCGCTGTTCGGCGGGGAGGGATTGTTCTTCGCCACGCTCACCGGGCCTGGCCGCGTGATCCTGCAGTCGATGCCGTTCTCCCGGTTGGCCGACCGGATCCTGGCCTCGGCGCCACGGGCGGGCGGCGCACGCAAGGAGGAGGGGGGGCTGGGCGGCGCGCTGGGACTGATGGGTGGCTTGCTCAACAACAGAGACTGACGCGTCGCGGCCGGCGCGCCGGGCGATCACCGTGGTGGAGGCGAGACTGGAGATGCCGGTGTCCGAAGATCGGGTCATTCCGTGAACGACGTGCCGTTCGCCGAGCCGTTCGCACGGTTCCGGTCGCTGCTCGACGAAGCCACGGCGTTGGACCGCGCCGTCCTTCCCGAGCCAACGGCATTCGCGCTCGGCACGGTGGACGCCGGCGGGCGGCCCGCGGTGCGGATCGTCCTGCTCAAGGGCGTCGACGAGCAGGGGTTCGTGTTCTACACGAACTTCGAGAGCCGCAAAGGGCGCGAACTCCGGGGCAATCCGCACGCTGCCCTCTGCTTCTACTGGCAAGCCCTGGAGCGCCAGGTGCGCGTGGAGGGCCTCGCGGCGCCGGTGGCCGAGGCCGACGCCGACGCCTACTTCGCCTCGCGGGCGCGGGGCAGCCAGATCGGCGCGTGGGCGTCCACGCAGAGCCGCGAGGAAGCCACCGAGGGACTGCTGCAAACGCGGTACGCGGAGTTCGAGCGGAAGTTCGAGGGGCAGGCCGTGCCGCGCCCGGCGTACTGGTCGGGGTTCCGGGTCGCGCCGGAGCGCATGGAATTCTGGCGCGGGATGCCCAGCCGGCTGCACGAGCGCGAGCTGTACGTGCGCGAGGGCGCGGGGTGGCGCGTGCGGACGCTCTTCCCGTAACGGACGTCGAGCCGCCGTGGCACGCGGGGGCGTGAGGCTGTAAGATTCCGCCATGGCGACACACACGGCGGAGCCGGCCCCTTCCGTGCCGGACGCGGGCGCGGCCGGCAGCGGCTGGACGATCGAATCGGCGCGGCAACTCTACAACATCGAAGGGTGGGGGGGCGGCTTCTTCGACATCAACGAGAAGGGGCACGTCGTGGTGCGCCCCGATCGCACGCAGCCGGAACACGAGCTGGACCTGTTCGAGCTCGAACTCGACCTCGAAGAGCAGGGCGTGGCCCTGCCGGTGCTGCTCCGTTTCTCCGACATCCTCCGCTCGCGCATCGACGCGCTCTCGGGGCACTTCCAGGCGGCCCGCGAGGAATACGGCTACGAGGGCGGGTACACCACCGTCTATCCCATCAAGGTCAATCAGCAGCGGCACGTGGTGGAAGAGATCGTGCAATTCGGTGCCGCGCACGGCGTGGGGCTCGAGTGCGGCAGCAAGCCGGAACTGCAGGCGGTACTCGGGCTGGCCGAGCACACGGCCCACGTGATCGTGTGCAACGGCTACAAGGACGAGGAGTTCATGCGCCTCGCGCTCATGGGCCAGAAGCTCGGCCACCAGGTGTTCATCGTCATCGAGCAGTTGAGCGAGATCGACGTGTTGCTCCAGGTGGCGGACGAGATGGAAGTGACGCCGACCGCCGGCGTGCGGATCAAGCTCGCCTCGCGCGGCTACGGGCGCTGGGCGGAGAGCGGCGGCGAGAAGTCCAAGTTCGGACTCAACGCGGCGCAGTTGGTGCAGGCAGTGGAGAAACTCCGCGCGGCCGGCCGACTCGACATTCTGCGGCTCATCCACTTTCACCTCGGGTCCCAGATCACCGACATCCGGTTCATCAAGTCGGGCCTGCAGGAGATCGCGCGGTTCTACGTGGAGCTGCGGTCCATGGGCGTGAACATCACGCACGTGGACGTGGGGGGCGGGCTGGGCGTGGATTACGACGGCACCAACTCGACGTCGGACGCCAGCGTGAACTACTCGCTGCAGGAATACGCCAACGACGTCATGTACACGCTGGCCGAGGCCTGTCGCGAGCACGAGCAGCCCATGCCGCACGTGATCAGCGAGTCGGGCCGCGCCCTCACGGCCCACCACGCGCTGCTCCTGCTCAAGGTGATCGACGTCGAATCGGTGGCCGAGCAGCCGCTGCCGCCGCTCACCGACGACGACCACCAGCTGCTGCACGAAATGGTGGCCGACTACAAGGATGTCTCGCGCAAGAACGCGTCGCGGCGGCGCGTCAAGGAAGTATTCCACGACGCGACGTTCGACAAGGAACGCGCCCACGAGTACTTCAATTCCGGCGTCTTGTCGCTCCGCGAGCGCGCGCTGGCCGACCAGATCTACTTCTCGACGATCAACCTCATCGCGCGGATCTGCCGCCAGAACCGCGACGCGTACGACGACATCATGGCCGACCTCGAGGCGACGCTGGTCGACCGCTACTTCTGCAACTTCTCGCTGTTCCAGTCGCTGCCCGACAGCTGGGCCATCGACCAGTTGTTCCCGATCATGCCCATCCACCGCCTGGACGAGGAGCCCACGCGGCGCGGGACGCTGCAGGACGTGACCTGCGACTCCGACGGCAAAATCGACCGGTTCGTGGGCGAGAAGAACGGCGCGCCAAGCCTCGAACTGCACGAGTTCCGCGACGGCGAGCCGTACGTGCTCGGGGTGTTCCTCACCGGGGCGTACCAGGAAATCCTGGGCGACCTGCACAACCTGTTCGGTGACACCAACGCCGTGCACATCCGGCTCGGACCGAACGGCGGCTACGACGTGAGCGACCTCGTGCACGGCGACACGGTGACCGAAGTGCTCAACTACGTCCAGTTCCGGGCGTCCGACCTGCTCCAGGTGTTCCGCCGCAAGGTGGCGGCCGCCAAGTATCTCACGCGGCAGGAAGCGAACACGTTCATCGCCGACTACGTCGCCGGCCTCGAAGGCTACACGTACCTGGAGGGCGAAGCGGCGCAGTGACGCCGCCCCATGCCCTGGTCCTCGCCGCCACCACCGGGCTGATCGGCGAATCGGCGGCGGCGCACCTGCTCGTCGCGCTGGCCGCGATCCTGGTGGCCACGCGCGCGCTGGGCGAGGTCGCGCAGCGGCTTCGCCAGCCCGCCGTGCTGGGCGAACTCATCGCCGGCGTGCTCCTCGGCGGGTCGGTGTTGGGCATCGTCGACGCCTCGAGCCCCGTGTTGTCCGCGATGTCGGAACTCGGGGTCATCCTGCTGCTCTTCGAGATCGGCTTGGAGACCGACGTCCGGAACCTCATCAAGGTGGGCGGCGTGGCCGCCACGGTGGCGTGCGCTGGCGTGGTGTTGCCGTTCGGCGCCGGCTATCTGGGTGCCGAGTTGTTCGGTCTGGGCCGGGTGCCGGCGCTGGTGTGCGGGGCGGCCCTCTGCGCCACGTCGGTGGGGATCTCGGCCCGCGTGCTGTCGGACCTGGGCATGCTCGACACCACGGAGGGTCGCGTCGTTCTGGGCGCGGCGGTGATCGACGACGTCATCGGGTTGGTGATCCTGGCCGTCGTGGCGGGCATCGTGGAGGGCGGGTCCGTGTCGCTGCCGCGAATCGCCCGGATTGCCGGAGTCGCCGTCGGGTTCGTGGTCGTGGCCGTGGCGGTGGGCTCGCGCGTGGCGCCGCTGGTTTTCCGGGCGGCCGAGAAGGTACGGGCGGCCGGCGCGCTCGGCCTGGTGGCCATCGCGTTCGCGTTCTTCCTGGCGTGGACGGCGCACCTGGCCGGATCGGCGATGATCATCGGCGCGTTCGCGGCGGGCGTCGTGCTGCACGATCTGCCGCAGCGCGGCGCCGTGCAGGAATCGACCACCCGCATCGGACAGTTCTTCGTGCCCATCTTCTTCGCCAGCGTTGGAGCTGCGGTGGATCTGCCCGCGCTCCTCCACGGCAGCGCGCTGCAGGTCGGGGCGATTCTGATCGGGGTGGGCATCGTGGGCAAGGTGCTGGCCGGGTACGTGCCGTGGTGGTTCAAGGGCGACAAACTGCTCGTGGGGGTGGCCATGGTGCCGCGCGGCGAAGTCGGGCTCATCTTCGCGCAGATGGGCCTCGCCTCGGGTGGCATCGACAACGGGCTCTTCGGCGCCATCATGCTGATGGTGCTGGTGACGACCTTCGTGACGCCGCCGGCGCTGGGCCGGCGCGCTGCGTCGCGGTTGCGTCAGGCGGCGGAACCTCAGGGTATCGATGACCTGGTCGCCGGACCATCCAGAAACAGAAAAGGGCGCTGACGCGGATTCCGCGTCAGTGCCCTCGATCGCGAAGGGCGCCGATTACATCCGGTCGGCCACCGCCTGCCAGTTCACCACGTTCCACCAGGCCTTGATGTAGTCCGGACGGCGATTCTGGTAGTGCAGGTAATAGGCATGCTCCCAGACGTCGAGTCCCATCACGGCGTGCTTGCCTTCCATGAGCGGGTTGTCCTGGTTGGGCGTGCTGGTAATCGACAGCTTGCCGCCGTCGGTGATCAGCCAGGCCCATCCCGACCCGAAGCGGCCGGCGCCCGCCGCGGCGAACTGCTCCTGGAACTTGGCAAAGTCGCCGAACGACTTCTTGATCGCGTCGGCCAGCTTGCCGGTGGGCTCGCCGCCGCCCTTCGGCCCCATGATCTGCCAGAACATGGAGTGATTCCAATGGCCGCCGGCGTTGTTGCGCACCGCGGTCCGCACCGCTTCGGGCACGGCGTTGAGATCCTTGAGCAGATCGTCCAGCGACTTGCCCTGGAACGCCGGCGCTTTCTCCAACGCCGCATTCAGGTTGTTGACGTAGCCACCGTGATGCTTGTCGTGGTGGATCTCCATCGTCCGCGCGTCGATGTGCGGCTCCAGCGCGTTGTTCGCGTAGGGCAGAGCGGGGAGGGTGAAAGCCATAGCGGTCTCCTTGGACGTCAGGCGTCCGATGCGATATCCGGAGCAGTCGCTCGGCGGCGCGCGCGCCACCATGCGATGGCGCCGGGCATGAGCGAGAGAACAATCACCACCATGATGACCACGTCGATGTGGCGATCGATCCCTGGAATGTAACGACCGAGGAAATATCCGGTGAACAGCATGCCCCAGATCCAGAGCAGACCGCCGACCACGTTGTATACGGTGTAGCGCCACCAGTCCATGGTGGCCACGCCGGCCACCACGGGCACGAAGGTGCGCACGATGGGCATGAACCGCGCGATCAGCACGGTTGCGCCACCGCGGCGCTCGTAGAAGTCGTGGGCCCGCAACAGATGCTTGCGCTTGAACAGCAGCGAATCGGGCCGGGAGTACAGTGCCCGGCCGGTAACCCTTCCGATGCCATACCCCGACGTGTTGCCGGCGATCGACGCCACCGACAGCAGGAGCCCCAGCAGATAGACGTCGAACTGGCCGAGCGCCGCGAACAGCCCCGCCGTGACGATCAGCGAATCACCCGGCAGGAAGAACCCCACGAGCAGCCCGGTTTCGGCGAAGATCACCAGCGTGAGCCCGACGTAGCCGCCCCAGGTGATCAACTCATGGACGTTGGTCAGGCGATGGAAGAGATCGAGAAGTTGGTCCATGAGGTGACGGGTAGGAGTGGCCCTGCCGCGAACCAGTGAACTTCGGCCCTCATGGAGGCCGGGTCAATGGGATAGGGCGCGCCCGCCTTGCCGCGGCGACGGCGGCGGAGCGAACTTCGCAGGGCCCGTCGTTCCCCTCTCGCCCGCTGCCGTGCTGTCCATCCACGTCGTTTCACACACCCACTGGGACCGCGAGTGGTACCACCCGGCGGCGCGCTTTCGCCAGGGCCTCGCCGCGTTGGTGGACGACTTGCTCGACGATCCGCCGGCGGGCGGCGCGAGCTTCCTGCTCGACGGCCAGGCGGTGCTGCTCGGCGACTACCTTGCCGTCCGGCCGGAACGCGCGCTCGACCTCACCACGCTCCTGCGCCGCGGAGCGCTCGAGGCGGGGCCCTGGTTCGTACTCGCCGACGAGCTGATTCCGGGCGCCGAGGCGCTCGTGCGCAACCTGATCATGGGCCTCCGCATGCTGCGCGCCTTTGGCGGGGAATCGCCGCCGGTGCTCTACTGCCCGGACTCGTTCGGGCACCCCGCAGCACTGCCCACGCTGGCCCGAGGATTCGGCCTCGAGATGGCCGTCGTGTGGCGTGGCTTCGGCAGCCGTCGGTGGCCCGCCGGCGACGCCTGCTGGTGGCGCGCGCCGTCAGGCGACCGCGTGCTGCTCTACCATCTGCCCCGGAGCGGCTACGAGTTCGGCGCCGACCTGCCGCCCGATCCCGTTGCCGCCGCAGCGCGGTGGCAGTCGATGCGCCACGAGCTGGCCGCGCGCAGCACGGTCGGCGCCGTGCTCCTGCCCAACGGCGCCGACCACCATGCCCGGCAACGGCGGCTGGGCGAGGCCGTGGCGGCGCTGGCCGATGCCGCGGCGCCCACGCGGGTGGAGGCGAGTTCTCTGCGTGTCTTCGCCGCCGCGGCGCTCGACGGCGCCGCGCATTCCGATCTGCCGGAGGTGCAGGGCGAACTGCGCGACTCCTACGGCTATACGTGGACGTTGCAGGGAACCTTGGCCACGCGGGCCCATCAGAAGCGCCGAGCCGCCCGTCTCGAGCGGTTGCTGGTGCGCGAGACGGAGCCGTGGGCGGCGCTCGCCGCCCGCCGGCCGGGGCGCTCGCGCCTGGGGTTGGTCCGCGCGGCGTGGCGCGACCTGCTGCTCGGCCAGCCGCACGACACGCTCTGCGGCTGTTCCATCGACGCCGTCGCGCGCGCATTCGACGGGCGCATGGACGAAGCGGGGGCGCAGGCGGCAGGGCTGCGCGACGACGCCGTGGCCGAGCTGGTCGGCCACGACCCCGAGCGCGCCAGCGCGTCGCGCGACGCGTGGCGGCCGCACCTGGTGGTGCGTAACCCCGCGGCGCGCCCGCGCGGCGGCGTGGCGATCGTCCAACTCTCGCGGTTTCTGGCACACGTGCGGGTGGGCCCTGGCTCGGGCGACGGTCCGCCGGTGCCACCGCGCCGAGCCGTGGCGCGGGTTCACGGGGCAGTGGCTGTGCAGGTGCTCGAGCGCGCGCTGGTGCACGAACGCTTCGAGTCGCCGCGCGCATACCCCGACGACGATCTCGTGGATCGCGCCCTGGCCGCCGTGTGGCTGGGCGAGCTGCCGGGCTACGGGCTTCGCGCCCTGCCGCTCGGCGGAGGACGCAATGCGGCGCAGGCCGTGCCGAATCCGGTGCGCGTTACCGAGCGGACGCTTTCCAATGGGCGGCTGTCGGTGGCCGTAGGCGACGAGGGTCGCGTGACGCTGCGCCACGAGGCCAGCGGTCGCGTGATCGATGACCTGTTGCGGCTCGAAGATCAGGACGACCTCGGCGACCTCTACACGCCTTCGTTGCGTGGCGAGGTTCGCTCGGCGCGCCTCGCCGGCATGCGCATCGTGTATCGTGGGCCCCTGCGCGGCGCCATCGAGACCCGATGGCGCGTGCGCGTGCGGACCGGCCAGGCTGTCACGGTGCGCGTGCGCTTCACCCTCGATGCCGACGCTGACATGTTGCGGCTGAGCGTGCGCGGCGAGAACGCGGCGGCCGATCACCGGCTGCGGCTCGATGTGGCGACGGACGTCGCGACGCCCACCGTGCGCGCCGACGCCGCGTTCGGGCCCGTGGAACGCGTGCCGCTGGTCCTCGCGCCCGACGAGGCGGCCATGGAAGCCGCCCCACCCACCGCACCGCTGCATCGGTATGTCTCGCTCAGCGGCGCGCTCGGCGGCGCCACGCTGTTCTCCGATGGTCTGGCCGAATACGAGGTGGACGGTGACGGCCGTGTTCACCTGACGCTCGTGCGCGCCGTCGGTGAACTCTCCCGCAACGATTTGCCCGAGCGGCCCGGACACGCGGGGTGGCCGTCGCCCACCCCCGAAGCGCAGTGCCGGGGTCCATTTGCCGCGGAGTGCGCGCTCATGCTGCACGACGCCTGGGGCGATGAGACGGCCGATCTCGTGGAGCGGGCGGCCGACGACGCGCTCGTGCCGCTCACCGGAGCCACGATCCGGTCGCTGACCTCGATCGCCCCGGAGATGCCGGGCCTCGAATTGCAGGGAAGGGGGCTCGCGTTCTCCGCGGCCAAGGAGAGCGAGGACGGCGCGTGGCTCGTGCTGCGCTGCGTGAATCTCCTCGACCGGGCCGTGCGCGGGCGGTGGGTGGTGGCGGGAGGCGTGCGCGAAGCGTGTCTGTCGCGGCTGGACGAGACGCCGGGTGAGGGGATCCCGGTGCGCGATGCCGCCGTGGAGTTCGCGGCGCCGGCCTGCGGGGTCGTAACCCTGTTGGTACGCTGAAGGACGGAGCGCGCTTCGCTCATGCTTGACTCCCCCGCTTCTCTGGTCCTGACCGCGCTCGCGGCGGCGTTGGTCATCGTCATGATTCCCCGCCTCGTCGCGGCGGTCCGGATCGCGTTCGGTGTTCGCCGCCAGGAACGCGCGCGCCTCGCGGCGCGCGAACCCGACTTCGACAGCGCGCGGGCGTATCACGAACGACTCCCGGACGCGGAGACACGGCAAGCGTTGGACGACCGCACCTGGCGCGACCTCGACCTCGACGACGTGTTCTGCCGGCTCGACTTCACGGTGAGCGAGCCCGGCCGTCAGCATCTCTACCACCTGCTGCGCACGCCGCGGTTCACGGCGGAGCCGCTCGCACGACTCGACCGGGCGGCGCGCCGGCTCAGTGACCGCGACGGGGCGGATGAACGCGTGAGAACCCCCCTGCGTGCCCTCCGGGATCCTCGGGCCGCCCGCCTCGTGGACCTCTGCTTCGACGAGCTGCCACCCCGTCCGCGACTCTGGCTGCTCTTCCCGGTCCTGACGACGGCGTCCGTGATGTGCCTGGCCCTCGTTCCCGTCTGGCCGCGAG
Source organism: Gemmatimonadaceae bacterium (assembly GCA_035533015.1). Taxonomy (NCBI): domain Bacteria; kingdom Pseudomonadati; phylum Gemmatimonadota; class Gemmatimonadia; order Gemmatimonadales; family Gemmatimonadaceae; species Gemmatimonadaceae bacterium. Next base: position 14,543 of record DATLUQ010000013.1, read on the forward strand.
CGGCGGTGTGGTGGGTTGGCGTGTGCCTCGTGAATGTGCTCGTGCAGCTCGCCTATAAGCCGCGGGTGAAGCGGTTCGTGCCGGCGCTGCACGAGGTCCCGGCCCTCCTGCGCGCCGCGGGGCAACTCGCGCGGCTCGACCTCGATGAATTCGCCCCCGAGCGCGCGGTGCTCGCCGAGGGAGTGCGGAGCCTGCGTTCGTTGGTCCGCCCCACCCGGTGGCTCATGTTCGAGCCCGGCCAGGCCGGCGGCATGATGAGCGACGTTTCCGGCAGCGCGTACGAGTACGCGAACATGCTCTTTCTGCTCGACGTGAATGCCTTCGTGTTCACGGTCGAGATCCTGCGGGCGTCCCGCGATCGCATGCGGGCGATGCTCGAAGCGATCGGCTACCTCGACGCGGCGCAGTCGGTGGCGACGTGGCGCGGCACGCTCTCACGCTGGTGCGTCCCGGAATTCACGCCGCCACAAAAGGCCATGCACGTCGAAGGACTCGTCCATCCCCTGGTCACCGACGCGGTGCCGAACGCGCTGGAGATCGACGGCGCGAGCGTCCTCATCAGCGGCTCGAACATGGCGGGCAAGACGACCTTCGTGCGAGCCTTGGGGGTGAACGCCGTACTGGCCCAGACGCTCTCCACCGTGTGCGCCGCGTCCTGGCAGGCCCCGTTCCTCCGCGTCCGCTCGTCCATCGGGCGGATGGACAGCGTCCTCGAGGGCAAGAGCTACTACCTGGCCGAGGTCGAGTCGATCCTCGCGCTCATCCGGGCCAAGGAGAGCGGCGACCAGCACCTGTTCCTGCTCGATGAGACGTTTCGCGGAACCAACACCACCGAGCGGGTGGCGGCGGCCTACGCCGTCCTGCGGCATCTGAATCGGGGCCGCGACCTCGTGGTGGTGGCCACGCACGATCTCGAGGTGCTCGATCTGCTCGACGGCGCGTTCGCGCCTCATCACTTTCGCGAGCAGATTGCGGGCGAGGCGTTGACCTTCGACTACCTGCTCCAACCGGGGCCGTCGTCCACCCGCAATGCCATCGCGCTCCTCCGGTTCATGCGGTACCCGGATGCCGTGGTTGCCGACGCGACCGCCCATCTTGACTGGCAGGCGCGGCGCGGCCCGCTCCCCGGCCGCGATCGCGAGCCTGGGTGATCGGGCGCGCGGCCGGCGCTACGCCCGGTCGCGCAGCAGGCCCCCCGCCTCGCCCGACAGCCGGTCGCGCAGCCAATCCCCGAGCAGCGTGCAGGCGCACACCGTGGCGATGAGCGCGAGGCCGGGCGCCAGCGCCACCCATGGGGCGGTCACGATGGCGTCTCGCCCGCCGGCGATCATGTTGCCCCAGCTCGGCGCCGGCGGCTGCACGCCCAGCCCGAGAAACGACAGTCCGCTCTCCAGCAGGATGGCATTGCCCACGCCGAGCGCCGTGGCTACGATGGCGGGCCCCAGCGCATTCGGCACCGCGTGCCGCCACAACACCCGCCCGCTCCGCGCGCCGAGCGCTCGTGCCGCGTCGATATACGGATGCGTCCGCACGCCCAACACTTCGGCCCGCACCATGCGTGCCACGCCCATCCACCCTGTGGCGATGAGTACGACGACCACGCTCGTGAGGCCGGGCCGCCACAACGCGGCGCATACTAAAAGTAGTATAAGACGCGGAACGGCGAGCAGCGCGTCGGCGACGGCCATGACCAGGCGGTCCGTGAGCCCGCCCATCCAGGCGGCCGTCGCCCCGACGGCCGTGCCCAGTGCCGCGGCCGCCCCCGAGCCCACGAGGCCCACGGCCAGCGAGATCCGGCCTGCCAGCATCATGCGCACGAACAGGTCGCGCCCGAACCCGTCGGTGCCCAGCAGATGGAACGCGCCCGTCGCATCGCGTGCCCCGGGCGGCAGGTCGCGCAGCGCGAGCACGTCGCCGATCGCCAACGGGTTCTGATGCGACAGCATGGGCACGATGATCACCGCCAGCGCCATCGCCCCGAGCAGGCCGAGCGCTCCGAGGGCGATCGGGTCGCGTCGCCGCGCGGTGGGCGGGCCGGCGCTCGTCACGGCGCGGCCCGCCGCGGGTCGAGGAGCGTGAGCGCGAGGTCGGCGGCGAGGTTGGCCGCAATCACCACGCCAGCGTACAGCATCGCGCACGCCATCACCACGGGGTAATCGCGCGACGCGATCGCGGTCAGCATCGCCGTTCCCATTCCGGGCCACGCGAACACCGCCTCCACGAACACCGAGCCCGCCACGAGGCCCGGCAGCGAGAGCGCGAGGAGCACGATCAGCGGGGGCAGCACGTTCCGCAGCACGTGGCGACCGAATACCCGGCTCGGGGCGGCGCCCTTGGCCCTCGCCGTGCGTACGAAATCCAGTCGCATCACGTCGGCCACGCTGTTGCGCGCGTACCGCGCGATGCCGGCCGCGCCGATGGCCGCCAGAATGGAAACCGGAAGTACGGCATGGCGCACGAGGTCGCGCGCCGCGGCCCAGCCGCTCAGTTCGGCCCCGGGGGTGTGCAGCCCGAACGCCGGCAGCCGCAGCCATTCCGGGAACCCCAGTAGGCTCGCGCCGTACGTGAACACCGCGACCAGGGCGAGTGCGATCCAGAAGGAGGGCATGGCAAAAACCGCCGTGGTGGCCACGGTCAGAGCGCGATCGACGGCGGTGCCGCGCCGCGCGCCCTGCACCATGCCGATCGGGACGCCGATCAGGAACGTCAACGCCAGCGACATGGCGCCGAGGCCCAGCGAGATCGGGGCCGCGCGGGCGAGAACCTGCGTCACCGGCTCGTGGCTGGCAAAGCTCTCCCCAAGGTCGCCCGTGAGCACGTCGCCGAGCCAGCGTGCATATTGCACGGGCCACGGCGCGTCGAGTCCGAACTGCTGGCGCAGCTGCGCCACGTCGGTCGGCGACGCGTTGGGGGGCACGAGCATCGTGGCCGGGTCGCCCGGCGCCAGCCGGACGAGCACGAACACCAGGCTCACCACGAGCCAGATCAGCACCAGCGCGTCGCGTACGCGGCGCGCAACCGGGAGGGCGGACACGCGTTGATTATGCGAGTGGCGCGGCGCGCGTCAATCGTGGCGACGGCGGCGGTGGTCGCGTGCGGGGCGCCCCCGCGGGCTCCGGGCGTGGTGGTCTACGCCTCGGGAACCGATCTCGAATCGGCCAATCCGCTCGTCACGATCCACCCGCTGTCGCGCCAGGTCCAGCGCTACGCGCTGTTCACCACGCTCGCCCGCTACGACTCGTCCCTCCGGCCGGTGCCCTACGCGGCGCGCGCGTGGACCTGGAGCGCCGACCGCCGCACGCTGCGCTTCGATCTCGAACCGGCGCTCCGCTGGGACGATGGCCGGCCGACCACGGCGCGCGACGTGGCGTTCACGCTGCTCGCCGCCAAGGACCCGGCCACCGGCTACCCGCGCGCCGGAGATCTCGCTGCGGTCGATACGGTGATCGCCGTCGACGACTCCACGGTGGACGTGCGCTTCGACGCACCGCAGCCGGGGTTTCCGCTCGTGCTGTGCGAGCTGCCCATCCTGCCCGCGCACCTCCTGGCCGCGGTACCGAGGCGCGCGATGCGCACGGCGGCGTTCGACGTGGCGCCGGTGGGCAACGGTCCCTTCCGGTTCGTGTCGCGCGAGCCCGGCCAGCGATGGGTGTTCGCTCGAAACGACGACTTTCCCGCTGCACTCGGCGGGCCGCCCTTGCTCCGTGGGCTCGTGATCGCGGTGGTGGACGAGGCAACCACCAAGTTCGCCGGCCTGGCAAGCGGCGAGCTGGACGTGGCCGGCGTCTCGCCGAACATGGCCGCCCTCGTCCGGCGCGATCCGACGCTCCGCCTCGTCGACTATCCGATCCTGTTCGAGACCGGCATCGTGCTCAACACCCACAGGCCGCCGTTCAATGACGTGCGCGTGCGGCAGGCGATCTCCCTCGCCATCGACCGCGAGCGGATCGTGCAAGCGGCGCTCGATGGGTTCGGCCGGCCGGCGGCGGGACCCGTCGCCCCCGAGGTTCCGTACGCCGACACCACGCCCCCGGTGTTCGATCCGGCGCGGGCCGACTCGCTGCTCGATGCGGCCGGTTGGCGCCGCGGCGCCGACGGACGCCGGATGCGCGGAGGCCACGCATTCGCCTTCGACCTGCTCACCGTGGGCACGTCCGACGACGCGCTGGAGCAGCTCGTCCAGGCGGATCTCGCGGCGCGGGGCATCACCATGGGCATCAGACAGATGGAATTGGGCGCGTTCCTCAGCGAGGCGCGCGCGCGGCCCAAGCGGTTCGACGCGCTCGTCACCGGCGTGTCGGGCGACCTCTCGCTGGCCTTCCTGCGCGCCATGTTCGAATCGCGGCAGGCCGGCGGGGCGCTGGACTACGCCGATTTTCACGAGCCGGCGCTCGATGCGGATTTCGCGCGCGCGTCGTTGGCGCGCACCGACAGCGCGCGCGGAGCGGCGTGGCGCAGCGTGCAAGCGGAGCTGGCTCGGCAGGAGCCCGTGGTCTGGCTGTACCATGCGAGGGGCGTTCAGGGTGTGACGCGACGGCTGCGCGGGGTCACGATGGATCTGCGCGGCGAACTCGCCACGCTAGCGCGATGGCGCCTCGTGCCGAGAGATTCCGGGTGATGGGTCTTCTCGTCGATTCCGAATTGCTGGCCGCGCGCCGCCTCGTGGCGGCCAGCGGCCTCGCACCGCTGGCCGACTCGCTGGCCGCTGATCTCGAGCGCCCGCTCGCGGCGCAGCTGCGTGTGCCGCGCGACAAGGCGCTGCTCTCGCGCGCCGGCGGCTATTGTGAACGCGACGGTTCGCCGCTCACCTTCGACCCGTGGACGCCGCACGAACACCACTGTCCTGCCTGCGGACTCGCGCACCGCGGCCCACTCCACGACCGGTGGTGGTTGTATCCATATCAGCTCTGGCTGGCCGAACGCGCGGTGCACGGCGCCGCGCTCTATGCGGTGCGCGGCGACGAACGCCACGCGCGATTCTCCGCCGACATCCTGTCGCAATACGCCGACGCGTATCTGCAATATCCCAATCGCGACAACGTCCTCGGCCCCACGCGCCCGTTCTTCAGCACGTACCTCGAATCGATCTGGCTGCTGCAGCTGTGCGTGGCGCTCGATCTGCTCGAGACCGCGGGATGGGCCGCGCCCGGTGCTGCGGTGCGCGAGCGGCTCATCGAGCCCAGTGTCGCGCTGATTGCCGGCTACGACGAGGGGGCGTCCAATCGCCAGGTGTGGAACAACGCGGCAATGCTCGCTGGCCGTCTGCTCCTGGGGCAGGAGTACGCGGTCGACCCGATCGTCTTCGGGCCGTCAGGCTTGCTGGCGCACCTCGAGGACGGCCTGCTGGACGACGGCACCTGGTACGAGGGCGAGAATTACCACCAGTTCGCGCACCGCGGCCTCTGGTACGGCGTGCAACTGGCGGAACGCGCCGGCTCTCGGCTGCCGGCCCACGTCGTGCCGCGCTTCGACCGCGGCTTCTCCGCGACGTTCGCCACGGCCCTTCCCGACCTCACGCTGCCTTCGCGCAAGGATTCTCAATACGCAATTTCGCTCCGCCAATGGCGATTCGCGGAGGTGTGCGAACTCGGGCTGGCCCGCGGTGACGATCCCGTGCTGGTCGCGACGCTCGCCGCGCTCTACGATCCCGCTGCCGCCGCGGCCACCGGCGACACGGGGCGCTCCACGTCGAGCGCCGAAGCGGAACGCAATGGCCGCGGCGTGCGCCTGACCCGGGCCGATCTGGGCTGGAAATCACTGCTTTTCGCTCGTGAGCATCTTCCCCCCCGCCGGCGGCTCGGACTGGAGAGCGTCCTACTCCACGGCCAGGGCATCGCCGTATTCCGACGAGAGCACGCCCAGGTGTTCGCCGCGCTCGACTACGGACAATCGGGCGGTGGGCACGGCCACCCCGATCGCCTGAACGTGCTGTTCTCGGTGGGCACCACGCGATGGCTCGACGACATGGGGACGGGGTCGTACGTGGATCCATCGCTCCATTGGTACCGCAGCACGCTGGCCCATAATGCGCCGTTCGTGGATGGCCACTCCCAGTGGCGCGTGGACGGCGTGCTCGAAGCCTTCGACGAACAGGACCAGGTGGGCTGGGCGCGCGCGCGGGTGTACGTCTGGCCCGACGTGCTTGCCGAGCGCACGCTCGTCGTCATGCCCGAGTACTTCATCGACCGGTTGCGGTGGCGCGCCGGCCATGCCGCGACGGTGGCGCTGCCCGTGCATTTCGACGCAGAGCTGGGGGGCGAGATCAAGAACGCCCGCGGACGATTCGCCGGTGCCGGTGGCCTCGAAGACGGCGACCAGTTCGTCACCACCGAACGCGTGCAACGCGCCGATGCGGGCGCCCGCGTGCTTCTCACCCCGCGCCGCGCCGACAGTGATCAACTTCGGTGCCTCGCGCGCGCCGGGACACCCACGACCTGGTACACGCTGTCGGGGCCCGGCCAGCCGCCGGCCGCGCGCCGCCGCTTCCTCGTGATCGAATCCACGAGCGCGCCCGTCGGCGAGGTGTGCATGGTGTGGGCCTGGTCGCCCGAAATCGAATCGGTGGAATGGATCGGCGACACGGTGCTCGTGCACTTTCGCGATGGGTCGCGTCACCGCCACGAGCCCGCGGTGGACGGGTGGCACGTCGAGATCGACCAGCAAGGCGCGTCGCACCACGTGGCGCTCGGCGGCATCATTCCCGAAGACGAATCACTCGAGGCAACCGCGGAACGAATGGGCACGCCGATTCCCGCCGAGGCGCGTGCGGCCGAAGCCGACGCCACGGTGGAACGCCCGCCCGACGATCACAACGGCGTACTCCTTTCGCCAGCCAAGTTCCAAGCCGGGTGGTGGGCGGACGCCACGCCGAGCGAACGGGCGCGGTATGCCGTGTACCACCTGGGCGCGTCCACCTACCGCCGGTCGGAGGAAACGTGGGAGGAGGCCGGCTCTCCCGTGGCCCGTGTGGCGGTTGCCGCCACGCCGAAGTCGCTGATCGTCGACATGCAGGTCACGACCCCGAGTCCGCGGTTCGTACCCGCCGACGCGGTCAATCCGTACGATAACGAAGCGCCCGACATCAACGGCGACGGCGTGCAACTCTACCTGCAGGCCAACGACAATGGCGGCGCGTGGGTGCTCGTGCCCGAGGTGCCCGGCCGGCCTGGCACCGTACGCGCCCGTCCGATCGACGGGTGGGGCAGCCTGAAGCTGTCCCGCGCGACGTGGCGCCGCACGAGCCACGGCTACGAATTGCGCGCTGAGGTGGCCCTGCGGGAGCCGCTGGAGGTGGGACACCAGTTCGCCCTCGACGTGCTGATCAATGAGACCGCGCCGGGCCGCGAACGGCGGCGAGGCCAGCTGATTCTGAGCGGGCCCGATGGGGAATTCGTGTATCTGCGCGGCGACCGCCACGATCCGTCGCGGCTCCTTCGCTTCACCATCGTCACGTGACTCACTCGCGATTGGCGCAGATCCGGGTCGTCCTCTACGAGCCGCAGGATCCGGTGAATATCGCCGCGACCGTTCGCGCGATGAAGAACATGGGCCTCGGCACGCTGCACCTCGTGCGCCCGGTGGAATACGACCCCCACCGCCTGGAAGGCATCGCCCACGGCACGCGCGACCTGATCGACCGCATCGTGACGTTCCAGGATTTCGATGCCGCGATCGCCGGCTGCGTGCGCGTGGTGGGGTTCACGGCACGCCGCCGCGCCGCGCGCTGGGCCGTGACCACCCCGCGCGACGAAGCCGCGGCCACCCTCGGTGCGGTGGAGCAGGGGCCCGTAGCCTACGTGTTCGGCCGCGAGGACAGCGGCCTTCCCAATGACGTGCTCGACCGGGTGCACGCCGCGGTCATGATCCCCACCACCGACCACGCCTCGCTCAACCTCGCGCAGGCGGTGCTCGTGGGGCTCTACGAACTGCACCTCGCGGCCGCCGACGCCACGCGCGCCGTGGCGCCGTCCCGCAAGGCCGCGCCCCCGCCCTCGGCCGAGCAGTTCGAGCAGTACTTCGCCGATCTCGAGCGGTCCCTCGACGGCATCGAATTCTTCAAGACGCGTGTTTCGGAGCACATCATGCGCACGCTGCGGTCGCTGACCTACCGCGCGGCGCCCGATGCCCGGGAACTGTCCCTCATCCGCGCCATGGCGCTCGAGGTCCTGAACTACCTTCGCCGCACCGATCGGGCTTGACGCGACTTCCACACCCCGCATTCTTCACGCCATGGTATTCAAACGATTTTTCGATCGCAGCGCCGCCGCCCCTCCCGCCGAGGTGGGCGACGCGTCCCCCGAGGAGTCCGACGACGGGGCGACGGAACCCGAAGACGACAGCGGCCTGCCCGAAGAGGCCCCTGATCGTTCGTGGGCGGAGCGCGCCGCCGCGGTCATCGCCGGCGGCGCGTCCACGGGCAGCAAGCGCACGGCGGCGCTCTACGGCACCGACGCGAGCGAAGCGCCCACGCACTTCATTCATGCGTCCGGGTGCCGGCTGGTCGCCACCGACGGTGATACCTACGTCGACTGCTCCATGGCCCTCGGCGCCGTCGCACTGGGGTACGCGGAGCCCAACGTGACCCGCGCCGTGCTCGATGCGATCGGTGGGGGCCACGTCTCGGCCCTCAACAGCACGTTCGAGGTCGCGGTGGCCGAGCGGCTGTGCGACGTCGTTCCTTGTGCCGAGCGTGTGCGGTTCATGAAGACGGGCGCCGAAGCGACGTCGGCGGCCGTCCGCATCGCGCGCGCCTACACCGGGCGCGATGTCGTGATCGCATCGGGATATCTCGGCTGGCACGACTGGGCGAGCGAAGGCACGGGGGTGCCGGAGGGTGCGCGGCGCGACGTCATCCGCGTACCGTACGACGACACCGCGGCACTCGAGACGGCCGTGCGCACGGCCGGCGACCGCCTGGCGGCGATCATTCTCGAACCTGTCGTGGAACGCATGCCGTCCACCACCTGGACAGCCCGTGCCCGCGAACTGTGCACGCAGCGTGGCGCGGCGCTCATCTTCGACGAGATGAAAACCGGATTTCGGCTGGCGCCCGGCGGATACCAGGAAGTCGCGAACGTCACCCCCGATCTCGCCACTTTCGGCAAGGCGCTCGCCAACGGGTTTCCGCTCTCGGCGGTGTGCGGCCACAAGGATATCATGGAGGCTGCGGCCAGGACTTGGATCTCATCCACGCTGGCCGGCGAAGCGAGCGCGCTCGCGGCGGCCATGACCGTGCTCGAGTGGCACGCCCAGGCCGACATCTGCGACACACTGGCCAAGAACGGAGCCGAGATGCGACGCGTGGTGTCGGCGGCGGTCGCGGCCAGCGGCATTCCCGGGGTGTCGGTGGAGGGACTCGACCCGATGTGGTTTCTGCGCTTCGAAGACGCCGCCGTGGAGGCCGAGTTCCTGCGGCGCGCCGCAGCGCACGGCGTCCTGTTCAAACGCGGTGCCTACAACTACGCGTCGATGGCCCACGACGAGCAGGCGATCCAGGAAATCGAACACGCAGCCAGCGCCTCGTTCGTCGAGATTCTCGAGGAGACGTGAGCCCCGTTTCGGCGCCTCCGTTGGGCGGCCCGGAGCCGCTGATCGACGTGCACGCGCACTTCCACCATGCCGGCGGTCCGCGCGCCGACTGGGCGGCCGTGAACGACGCCCGGTTCCGCGCCGGGGCGCGCATCGGCATCACGTATCACGTGGCGTCGGTCCTCGGCAGCTGGGGGTTCTCGTCGCCAATCTATTTCCCGTCGCCGCGTGACGTCACCGCCGGCAATGATGCCATGCTCGCCATCGCCGAGCGCGAACCGGCGTGCGTGCGTGCGTATGTGACGGTGAATCCCAATCACACGGCCCACGCCGTCCAGGAGATCGCGCGGTGCGCCGCGCGTGGAGCCGTGGGTCTCAAACTCGCCGCCAGCCGCCGCGCCGACGACCCGTTGCTCGATCCGGTGTGCGAAGCGGCCGCGCGACACGGGTTGCCGGTGCTGCATCATGTCTGGCAGCATCGGACGCGCGACTGGCCCACGCAGGAGATTTCCGACGGCGTGGACCTCGCCGCGTTGGCCCGCCGCCACGTGGGCGTGTCGTTCATCCTCGCCCATATCGGCGGGGGCGGGGATTATCTGCACACCCTTCCGGCCATCGCCGACACGCCCAACATCCTGGTCGACGTCTCGGGCAGCGGGGTCGATCGTGGAATGCTCGACGAGGCCATCCTGCAATTGGGCGCCGAGCGCATTCTCTGGGGATGCGACGTTACCATGGAAACCGGGATCGCCAAGCTCATGGGATTCGAGGCCATTCGCCTCGACGCGGGCCAGCGCCGGCTCATCCGCTACGGCAACGCGGTGCGGATATTCCCGGCGGGCAGCTTTCCCCTGGCCGAGCCGGCACCCGCATGATCGACGTCAATGCGCTCATCGGATCGTACCCGTTCCGATACGTGCCGCACCCCGATCCCGATGTCCTGACGCGCGTGCTGGAACGCGAAGGACTGAGCGGAGCGTGGGTGGGCCATCTGCCGAGCGCGTTCTATAGGGATCCGTCGGCCGGAAACGCGCAGTTGTACACGGCGCTGGCGCCGTATCAGCCCACCCTGCGCCCGGTGCCAGCCATCCGTCCCGATTGGCCAAAATGGGAGCAGGCCGTGCGCACCGCGGTAAAGGCGGGCGCTCCTGCCGTGCGCGCCTACCCTACCATCTGGCAATTCGGTCCGCACGATCCACGGATGAGGGAGCTTGCCCAGGCGTGCGGCGACGCTCGTTTGGCGCTCGTGCTCACCGTCCGGTTCGAGGACCTGCGCCAGCGCCATCCGCTCGATGCCGCCGGCGACCTCACCGCCGCTGCCATCCGCGACCTGGCGCGCTGCGGGCCCGGGGTGCGGCTCGTCGTGGCGGCCGCCGGCCGCGAGATGATCGAAGAGGTGCACTGGGGTCTCACCCCAGAAGAGCAACGCCGCGTGGTGTGGGACATCTCGTGGATCTGGGGTCCCCCGGAGGATCATCTGGCCAGGCTGTTTCGAACGATCGGCGCCGACCGGTTCGTGTACGGCACGCAGTGGCCCCTGCGCCTCACGCAGGCGCCGCGCGGGAATCTCGCGCTCCTGCCCGACGATGTCGCGGGGAAACCGCTTGCGGATCCCGATCGACTGTTCGTGTGACGCCGAGACCGCGCGGTGGGGTCTGGCCCTCAAAGTCTTAATACGAACGAAATCGTCGACAATACTTGCGCGAATCCGTTGCCACGGTGAAATTTTTCCGTCGCCCGCAGACTTGTGAATTTGTTCACAATATCGCCTCGCCCATTCACAAGGCTTCCGTTTTCCACGTGATACCCTTCCGCACCCGATCGCGATGACCAAGCGCAGGAAGTGGACCGCCATCCCGGGGCTGATCGCGCTCGCCACCGGGGCGGTGATGCTCTCCGCATACAGCGGCGCGTCGTCGTCGCAGAACAGTTCGCCCACGCAGCCCATCCCGTTCCAGCACGCGGTGCACGTCGGGAAACTGGGCATCAACTGCGTCTACTGTCATTACACGGCCAACAAGTCGCCCGATCCCGGATTCCCCGCCGTGTCGACGTGCATGGGGTGCCACTCGATCATCGGGCCCGACCGGCCGGCCAGCGACCTCGGGCCGGCGCGCAAGAGCGCCGGCATCCAGAAGCTGTGGGACTACGCCGGATATCCCGCCAAGCTCGCCAGCGCCAAGCCCATCCCGTGGGTGCGCATCCACAAGCTGCCCGAATACGTCCACTTTCCGCACATGCGCCACGTCAACGCAGGCGTCACCTGCCAGACCTGCCACGGGCCCATCCAGACCGAGGCCAAGGTGTACCAGTATGCCTCGCTCAACATGGGGTGGTGTGTGAGTTGCCACGTGAACGGCTACGACCCGGCCCAGGGCGAGGCGATGACGTCGATGGTCGCCGATGCACAGGGCCGCGCGGTCCTGCCGGCCGGCTACAAGATGTCCGCCGCGGCCACGCCCGATTCGGCGCGCACGAAGGCGCGTTACGACTGTTCCGTCTGCCACTACTGATGACCGCCCCGTTGATGCGTGGCTCCCGCTCGCTGATCTGCATCCTGACGCGCGCCCGGCGCGCCGTTCGCCGTTCGAGGACAACTTCATGAGCAAGGCTTCGGAACCGAAGGGGAAGGGCGTCAAGCGCCGGGATTTCTTGAAAATCCTTGGGGTGAGTGGCGCCGCCGTCGGTGCTGCCGGCTGTAGCCCTGAGAATGCCGGCAAGCTGATTCCGTATCTCGTGTCGCCGGATCAGACGGTGCCGGGGGTCGCCACGTACTACGCCACCACATGTCGTGAGTGCGCCGCCGCGTGCGGCGTCATTGCCGTGACGCTCAACGGGCGCACCATCAAACTCGAGGGTAATCCCGACCATCCTACCAGTCGCGGCGCGATCTGCGCTCGGGGCCAGTCGGCGCTCCAGGCACTCTACAACCCCGACCGCTTGCGCACGCCGCTCGTCAAGAAGAGCGGCGTATGGACGGCCATCTCGTGGGACGATGCCCTCACCCTGGTGAGCCAGAAGCTGGGGGAGGCCAGGAGCCGCAACGCGGCGGGCAGCGCGGTCTTCCTGAATCAGCACGAGAGCGGCAGTTTCCCCGACTTCGTCGATCAGTGGCTGGCGGCGTTCGGCATGAAGCCCCACGTGCGCGTGGACTTCGAGGCCGACCAGGCGGCCATGGAAGCCAACCGCCGCGCGTACGGCGTGTCATGGCCGCGGCTGGCGTTCACGGCTGCGCGGCTCGTCGTGTCGTTCGGCGCCGACTTCCTCGACGGCTGGGGCGCCTCCGTGCCGCAGCAACTCGACTTTGCCGACGCCAGGGCCAACATCGCCACGGCGCCGCGCGCCGTGTACATCGGCCCCCGGCGCACACTCACGGGGCTCAACTCGGACCAGTGGATTCCCTGCAAACCGGGCTCCGAGCTGGCCATCGCGCAGGCCCTTCAGGGCAAGTTGTCGCCGTCCCAGGCCGCAGAGGCGAGTGGCGTGAGCGCCGACGTGATCGGCGCGCTCGCCAAAGAAGTCGCCTCGGCCACGCCGAGCCTCATCGTCTCGGGCGTACGCACCGGCAATGCGCTCGACCTCGCACTGGCGGTGGCCGACCTCAACAAGTCACTGGGCAACGTGGGCAAGACGGTTCTGCCCGCCGAGCCGGTTACCGCGTTCGACGGCATCTCGCGCTACACGGAGCTGGCCGATGCCGTGGAGGATATGCGCGGCGGCAACGTCCCGTTGGCATTCGTGCGCGGCACGAACCCGGCGTACTATCTGCCCGCGTCGCTCCATTTCGCCGAGGCGTTCGCCAAGGTGCCGTTCAAGGTGGCGTTCGCCACGCAGCCCGACGAAACGGTGGAACTGTGCGACCTCGTGCTGCCCGACCTGCACTCGCTCGAGAGCTGGGGCGACGCGCAGCCGGTGAAGGGCACCCTCGGGTTGCAGCAGCCGACGATGGACCCGGTGTTCACCGGCACGCGGGGCGCCGGCGACGTGATGCTCGTGCTGGCCCAGAAGGATCCCACGGTGGCGGCCAGGTTCCCGCAGAAAGACTACCGGTCGTGGCTCATGGCGCATTTCGTCGGGGGCCCCGCGGCCTTCGCGGCGGGATTGCCCAAGGGCATCTCGGCGGGCACGATGCCCGTGCGCGCGACGCCCGCCGCAACCGCGGCGGCCAACGCTCCCGCGCTCGATTCCGCGTCGGGAGACTTCTATCTGATCACGTACCCGCATCCGCTACTCGGTGACGGACGCGGCGCCAACCGCCCGTGGCTGCAGGAACTTCCCGACCCGGTGGCCAAGATCGTGTGGAGTTCGTGGGTCGAGATCCATCCCGAGACCGCCACGCGGCTCGGCATCGAGCGCGGCGACATCGTCGAGGTGAAAACGGCGGACGGGACGGTGAAGGCGCCGGCGTATCTGTACCTCGGCGTGCGGCTCGACACGATCGCCATTCCGCTGGGGCAGGGGCATCGCTCGGCCACGCCGATCGCGGCCTGGGATCCGACACACCAGGATGCGACGCGGGACATCCAGTGGGGGTACGGGCGGTACGCGCGCAACGTGGGCGTGAATCCGTTCGATCTCATGCCGGGCGCTTCCGACGCGGCCGGTGGATTCGTGTGGACGGCGACCAAGGCCTCGCTCACCAGGACGGGTGACAGCGAGGTCATCCCCTCCACCGAAGGATCGGCGCGCCAACACGGTCGCGGAATCGCGCAGGCGATCTCGATCACCGACCTGCTCAGCGGCAAGGCCGAGGGTCCCACCGAAGTGCCGCTGCCCGGGGATGTGTCGCACGACTACCTGCCCGGCATGCGCGCGCCCGTCGCGGCCGACGCGCAGGGAGAGCTCGGCGCGCCGACGGCGGCCGATTCCGGCACGCACCTCGGGATGTACGATCCCAAGAACCCGCTCGGCATGGCCAAGCGGCGCTGGGCGATGACGATCGACCTGGCGCGATGCACCGGCTGCTCGGCGTGCGTCACGGCCTGCTATGCCGAGAACAACATTCCCACGGTGGGCGCGCACTGGCAGAACGCCACGGTCTACGCGGTGCAGAAGACCGGATATAACGTGGTCCGCGGCCGCGAGATGAATTGGATTCGCATCGAGCGGTACTTCGAGGGTGCCGATGACGCCAAGTTCGGCGAGGAGTTCGAGGGCCGCGTCGTGCCGATGCTGTGCCAGCAGTGCGGCAACGCGCCGTGCGAGCCGGTGTGCCCGGTCTTCGCGACGTATCACTCGCCGGACGGGCTCAACATCCAGGTCTACAATCGCTGCGTGGGCACGCGCTACTGCTCCAACAACTGCCCGTACAAGGTGCGCTACTTCAATTGGTTCGGGTACGGCGAGAAGGATCGCCGGCAGTACGCGTTCCCCGACCCGCTGAACTGGCAACTCAATCCCGAGGTCACGGTGCGCGGCAAGGGTGTGATGGAGAAATGCACGTTCTGCGTGCAGCGCATCCGCGCCGCCGAAAGCCGCGCCACGCTGGAGCATCGCGAGCTCATCCCCGATGAGTTCACGTCGGCGTGCGCGGCCAGTTGTCCATCCCGTGCCATCACGTTCGGCGACGCGGCGGACGAGCGCTGGTCGGTGAACCGGCTGATCGAGGACAGACGCGCCTATACCGTGTTCAAGGAAATCAACACCTACCCCGCGGTGGTCTACTTGAAGAAGGTCAACCATCCCTCGCCGGCAACGGCGGGTAACGCTTAAGGAGGGCACGGCATGGCCACGACTGCAGCGCCCTTCCCGGGTGCCGAGGAGCTGGGTCCCAACGTCGCTTCGGCGGATGTCCATTTCCCGGCGATCAAGAGCTACGAACAGGTCGATCGCGAGATCATCGCGACGATGCGCCCCACGTTGGGGTGGTTCGTGCTGCTCACGCTCGCCATCCTGTGCATGCTCATCGGGGCGGCGACCTGGACCTACCAGATATATGCAGGCCTCGGGGCGGCGGGCTACCAGCCCCCGGTGATGTGGGGCGTGTACATCGTCAGCTTCGTGTTCTGGGTCGGTATCGGTCATGCCGGCACGCTGATTTCCGCCATCCTCTATCTGTTCCGCGCCGGCTTCCGCACCAGCATCTACCGGGTGTCCGAAGCGATGACCGTGTTCGCGGTCATGACCGCCGGCCTGTTCCCGATTCTGCACCTCGGGCGCCCCTGGAAGTTCTTCTATCTGATCCCGTACCCGAACTGGCGGTTCATCTGGCCCAACCCGAAGAGCCCGCTGGTGTGGGACGTATTCGCGATTCTCACGTACCTCACCGTGTCGGCGACCTTCCTGTTCGTGGGACTGATCCCCGATTTCGCCGTGATGCGCGACCGCGAGAAGAACCCCATCCGCCAGCGGCTGTTCGCCACGCTCTCGCTGGGATGGCGCAACTCGGACAAGGAGTGGCGCCACTTCGCGCGGGCGTACCTGTTCCTGGCGGCCTTCGCCACGCCGCTCGTGCTGTCCGTGCACTCGGTCGTGTCGTTCGATTTCGCCATGGCCAACATGCCGGGCTGGCACGAGACCATCTTCCCGCCGTACTTCGTGGCCGGCGCGATCTATTCGGGCCTCGGGATGGTGTTCACCATCGTCATCCCGATGCGCAAGTTCTTCAAGCTCGAGCATTACATCACGCTCAACGATCTCGACGCCGCGGCCAAGATGTGCCTGTTCGTGTCGATGGTCGTGGGGCTCGCCTACCTCACCGAGTTCCAGATGGGGTGGCTGGCCGGCACGAGCTTCGAGCAGGAATACTGGTGGCAACGCGCCTTCGGTCAGTGGGCCTGGGCCGAGTGGATCATTCTCACCTGCAACTGCATGCTTCCGCTGTCGCTGTTCTCGCAGAAGCTGCGCCGCAACCCGACCTGGCTGTTCATCCTCTCGATCTTCATCAACATCGGGATGTGGTTCGAACGGTTCGTGATCATCGTCCCATCGCTGTCGCACGAGTTCGAGCCCTGGCAGTGGGGTACCTACGCGCCCACGTGGGTCGACTACTGCATCCTGCTCGGCAGTTTCGGGTGGTTCTTCATGTGGTTCCTGCTGTTCATCAAGCAGATGCCGGTGATGGCGATCTCCGAGTTCAAGGAACTCATTCCGGCGCGGCTGAAAGGCGCCGCTGAGGGAGGGGCCCATTGATGCAAGGCGTCATCGCGGCCTTTCATGAACTGGACTCCGCCGTGCACGCGGTGGAGGACCTGAAGAAGGAGCGGTTCGGGGAGATCACGGTCTATACTCCCACGCCGCACCACGAGTTCGACGAGGTGCTGGCGCGTCCGGAGAGCCACGTGCGGCGCTGGACGCTCATCGGCGGCGTGCTTGGCTGCACGTTCGGGTATTGGATCTGGGTGTGGATCTCGCGCTACTGGCCACTCGTCGTGGGCGGCAAGGCGATCGTCGCCTGGGTGCCGTACACGATCTTTGGATTCGAGGTGATGGTGCTCGTGGGCTCGCTTGCCACCGTGATCGGCATGTTCGCCAATTCGCGCCTGCCGCGGCTCACGATGACCGTGGGCTACGACCCGCGGTTCAGCGGGGGGCACTTCGGCGTGTGGGTCGAGACGACGCCCGACCGGGCCGACGCCGCGGCCGATCTCATGCGCCGCCACGGCGCGGAGGAGGTGCGGCATGAGCGCTGACCTCCGACGCCATTTCGTGCGGGCGGCGGCCTTCGGCTACGCCGCGGTCGTGCTCACCGGGTGCTCCTGGTTCAGCGACTTCAAACGCCAGCCGAGCTGGCACCCGTGGCAGAGCGAGGCCGACACGATTCCGGCGCGGGCCAACCCGCAGAACTCGGTGTCGGTGTACGGCTCCGTGGCGCCAGGATTCATCTATGGCCGTGGACACCTGCCGGCGTCCATCGATTCGATGTCGGGACTCGTGAATCCCATTCCGCCGGACGCGCGCTCGCTGGCCAACGGCCACAAGTACTTCGCCATCAACTGCTCCGTGTGCCACGGGTACACGGGGGCGGGCGACGGCGTGGCGACCAAGTACGGCATGGTGCCCATGCCGCTCACGTCCGATCAGGCCAAGTCGCTCTCCGATGGCTACATCTTCGGTATGATCCGTAATGGACGCGGCGTCATGCCGACCTACAACCGTATCGAGGAGCCCGACCGCTGGGACATCGTGAACTACGTTCGCGCGCTCCAGGGCAAGTTCCCGGGCGTGACGGTGGCCACGGGACCCGTAGGCAAACCGGGCGAGACCGGCACCACGCTGCCGGGCGTCACGCAGATGGGCCCCACGCGGCCCGCGCCCTACTATCACCAGGTCGGATCGCAGGCGATGATGACGCTCGATTCGGTGCAGCACGCCGTGGTCGGAACGCCGGCTGACACCACGAAGCAGGGAGGGCAACTGTGAGCCTCCACGAACCGCACGTCCCGACGCGCGACGAACTCCTCGCGGCCACCAGCAAGCCGCTGCCCAGGTCGCTCACCACGGTCAGCCTCGCCCTGACGGCCATCGGCGCCGCGGTGTTCATTGCTGGCTTGTTCGTCGACCCCGACCGTGCCTGGCACGCCTGGCATTTCAACTGGCTCTTCTTTGCCGGCGTTTCGTCCGGCGGTGCGACCATCGTCGCCGTCCAGCGCATCACCACCGCCCGCTGGTCGCGTCCGGTGGTGAGGATGCTCGAAGGCTACGTCGCCTTTCTGCCGGTCGCCTTCGTATTTCTGCTCATCTCGTTGTTCCTGGGCAAGGGACACATCTTCCCGTGGGCCCACGGCGGGTATCCGAATCCGGAAAAGGCGTTCTACTACAGCCCGCTGTTCCAGACCGTTCGCGATATCGTGGCCTTCGCGTTCCTGACCGTGTTGCCGCTCTGGTTCGTGTACAAATCGGTGCGGCTCGACGTAGGACAGATCCCCGAGAGCGGGGCGGGGTGGGCGGCCGGCATCCGCGCCCGCATGCGCCGCGGCTTCGGCGAGGAGCGCCGCGAGATCCACTCCACGCACTCCGTCCAGGGCAAGATCGCCGTGGCCATGGTGATCTTCTTCGCGTTCGGGTGGTCGGTGCTCGCCTGGGACCTGTCGATGAACCTGTCCATGCACTTCGAGAGCGACCTGTACGGCTGGTGGTTCTTCATGGGTGCGTGGCTCTCGGCGCTCATGGCGTTCACGATGATCGTCATGGCGTGGCGGCGGTACCTGGGCGCCGACGACCTGATCACCGAGCAACAGATTCACGATATCGGCAAACTCTGCTTTGCGTTCACCGCCTTCTGGGGCTATCTGACCTTCGGCCAGTACCTGGTGATCTGGTACGGCAACATGGGCGACCAGACGTTCTTCATGCGCTTGCGGCTCATCCATCCGTGGAAGGTGATCACCCTCGCCTCGATCTGGCTGGTGTTCGTGCTGCCGTTCTTCGGGCTGATCTCGAAGACCGCCAAGATGTACCTGCCCACGCACATCCTGTTCGCCACGTGCAGCCTCGTCGGCCTCTGGCTCATGCGCTATATCGAGGTTTATCCCTCGGCGTACGGTGTGACCGCCACGGCGCCGTTCGGCATGTGGGAAATCGGCGTCGGCGCGCTCTATCTCGGCCTCTGGGGCCTGTGCTACGCGAAATTCATGGACGCCTTCCCCCGCATGCGCCTCACCTTCATGACGTCCGAGTACCGCGACGAAGTGCAGGTTCCCGTGGACCCGAAGACGATGGAGCCGCTGCCGGCGCATGAGTAGGAGGGTAAGAGGAACTCCGCCGTTCGAGGGGCCCGGCACCGCCGGGCCCTTCCTTTTCCTCGCTGCTTGCCGTTGCGCCGTAGCGGCCCAGCGCTGTACTTGCCATGCGCTTTATATTTGTCATGACTGGGGCGTTAGCTCAGCTGGGAGAGCACCGCCTTTGCAAGGCGGGGGTCAAGGGTTCGAGCCCCTTACGCTCCACTTCCCCTTCCATGAGTATCCGCGCACGAGGACCACGGCTCCTGGGCCGGCGGGCCTCGTGCCCGTGACGGTCCGTCACGTTCCCTGCTCGCGGTCGCGTGTGCTATGACGATTTCCGTATTGCCCATCCCCACCGCTGGCCAGACCGCGCCCGACTTCTCCCTCGCCTCGACGGCCGGCTCGAGCGTCACCCTGTCGTCCCTCCGCGGGCGGCCCGTGCTCCTGGCCTTCTTCCCGCTCGCCTTCACCAGCACGTGCACCGCCGAACTGTGCGACATCCGCGACGACTACGACCGGTTCGCGGCCGCCGGTGTCACGGTCTATCCGATCAGCGTCGACTCGGTGGACTCCCTGCGCGAGTTCAAGAACAAGCATGGCATGAAGGTCGACCTGCTGAGCGACTTCAAGCGCGACGTATCGCGCCTCTACGGGACTCTCAGAGAAGATCGCTTCTACTCCAATCGCGCCTACTTCCTGATCGACGCATGGGGCGTGATCCGATGGGCACACGTCGAGGCAAAACCGAGCGACCGCCGCCAGAATTCGGAGATTTTCGCCGAGATTTCCAAACTCGGATAGGCGCGTGGCAGGAGTGCTACAGAGTCGGCAAACGGCAGTGGCTTTCGGTCAACTTGACCGCTCGGTTTCCGCTCCGTATGTTGGGCTTTCCTTCCCCACGGAGCCGTCAGCTGCCCCGCGCACCCCGCTCGTTATTGCCGCCCAACCCACCTTCCGCCACGGCGTCCCTCACCGATCGTCCTCTGCATCGCGTCACGAGGGCGTTCGCGCGCGGCGCCGGGCTCGATCAGGCCATCCCGGCAGCGCTCCGGGTGGTGTGCCGCGAACTGCGGGCCGTGGGGGCAAGCATCTGGATGGAAGACGCTGGCGTGTGGCGGCGTGCCTGGGCCACCGGGCGCGACGGGTTCACGGCCGAGGCCGCGCGAGGCGTCCAGGCCCGGCGGCGACCCGGGGGCGACCCGTATGTCGTGGTGATGCGGGTGGGCGAACGCCCCGTGGGGTTGCTCGTGGTGAAGGTCGGGCGTGATCCCGGCGCGGGAGGGCGCGACTTGTTGGGCGATGTGGCCGGCGTGCTCGCGCCGATCCTCGTTCAGTCGCAGCGTGCGCGCCAGCTCGAGGAGTCCGTGGCCGCCGGCACGCGCGCGATCGAAGCGCAGCGCGCCTTCTTCGAGCGCATCGTCGACGCGCTTCCCGTGGGGCTGTACGTGATCGATCGCGACTACCGCATCCGCGCCTGGAACAGCAAGCGGGAGACCGGCCTGCAGGGCGTGGCGCGCACGGAGGTGTTGGGGCACGCGATCTTCGACGTCCTGCACCGGCAGCCCGCCGATGTCCTCCGCGAGGAGTTCGAGGAGCTGTTCCACACGGGCGCGATCCAGCAGTTCCAGACCGAGTCGAGCGCCACCGGCGAACCGCGCGTGTACCGCCTGACCAAGATCCCGATGCGCGGCGATGGCGGGGAGATTTCCCACGCCATCACGATCGGTGAGGACATCACCGAGTGGAAGCAGGCCGAAGCGCGCATCGCCCAGGCGGAGAAGCTCGCCGCGCTCGGCACGCTCGCCGCTGGCGTGATGCACGAGATCAACAATCCGCTGGCCACGATCGCCGCCGCGTCCGAGTCCCTCGGCCTGCGGGTCAAGGATGGCCGGGTGGCGGGCGACGCGCTGGTGCAGGAGTTGCACACCGTGCTCGGCCTCATCGCCCACGAGGTGCACCGCTGCAGCACGATCGTGAACGGAGTGCTCGATTTCAGCCGGCCCACCCACGCCCATCGCGAACCGGTGGCCGTGAACGACATTGTCCGGCGGACGCTCTTCCTGCTCGGCCACCACGCGCGATTCAAGAACCTGCACGTGGACGTCTCGCTGGCGCCCGACGTGCCGGCCGTCGTCGGCAACGACGAGCAGCTCATCCAGGTGCTGATGGCGCTGCTCCTGAACGCCATGGACGCCATGCACGACCAGGGGACGATCGGATTGCGCACCGGCACGACGCCCAGTGGCGACGCGATGATCGAGATCGAGGACCACGGCGAGGGCATCCGCCGCGCCGACCTGCCGCGCATCTTCGAGCCCTTCTTCACGACCAAACCCGTGGGGCGGGGCACCGGGCTCGGCCTCTCGGTGTGTTATTCCATCGTCTCCGACCACGGAGGACGCCTGGAAGTGAACAGCGCGTTCGGACGCGGCAGCGTGTTTCGCGTGCTGTTGCCGGTGGCCGCAGGGGAAGATCGATGAACCAGGACCCGGGCATTCGCATCCTGATCGCCGAGGACGAAGCCAGACTGGCCGAGATCCTCGCGTCATATCTCAGCGGGCGCGGCCATTCGGTGCGCGTGACGTCCAATGGGCGGCAGGCGCTCGACGCGATCCGCACCGATTCGTTCGACGTTGCGCTGCTCGACATCGTGATGCCCGAGCTGGACGGCCTCGAAGTCATGCGGCAGGTGCGCGAGGACCCGGCGCCGCCGGAGATCATCATCATCACGGGCAACGGCACGATCGACAACGCGATCGCCGCCATGAAACTCGGCGCGTACGATTATATGACGAAACCGTACCGCATGGCCGAGATCGACGTCCTCGTGCAGCGGGCGTGGGAGAAGCGTCAGCTCGCGCGCGAGAACCAGTTCCTGCACCATCGCCTGTCGCGCATCGATGGCGCGCCTATCGTCCAGACGCGCTTCGCCCCCATGCAGGCGGTGCTCGACGTGATCGAGAAGGCCGCGCCGAGCGACGCCCCCGTGCTCATCACCGGGGAGTCGGGTACGGGCAAGGACCTGCTCGCCCGGGTCATCCACCATCTGTCGGGCCGCCTGGGGTCGTTCGTCGATCTCAACTGCGCCATGCTCTCCGACCAGAACCTCGAGACCGAGCTCTTCGGCTACGAACGCGGCGCCTTCGCCGGTGCCGCAGAGAGGAAGATCGGCTTCCTGGAGATGGCCACCAACGGCACGCTCTATATGGACGAGGTGAGCGAGCTGGAGTCGCGGATGCAGGGCCGCCTGCTCCGCGCGCTGGAGCACGGAAGCTACTTCCGTGCCGGCGGCATGCAGCGCGTGGAGATCCACACGCGGCTCGTCACGGCCACGAATCGCAATCTCGAGACGCTGGTGAGCGAAGGCCAGTTCCGCGGCGATCTCTTGTATCGCATCAACACCATCACGGTAGCGCTCCCGCCGCTGCGCGAGCGGACGGTGGACATCCCGCTGCTCGCCGAGCACTTTCTCCAACGGTTCCGGGGCCAGGGCGCGCCCACCCTGGCCAGCGATGCCGTGGAGATGCTGCAGGCGTACGAGTGGCCGGGCAACATCCGGGAGTTGCGCAACGTCATCGAGCGCGCGCTCCTCCTGCATCGCGGTCCGGTGCTCGCTGCCGCCGATCTGCCGATCACGCAGGCCCGGACGGCGCCCGGCCTGCCGGGCAGCCGGGTGTCGCTGGCCGACCTGGAGCGGCGACACATCGAATCGGTGCTCGCCCACATGGGGTGGCACCAGGGGCAGGCGGCCGATGTCCTCGGCATCTCGCCCAAGACGCTCTACCGCAAGATCCGCGAGTACGGCCTGCAACGGCCACGGCGGACCTGACCCATGCGTATTCTCGTCATCGAAGACGACCCGACGGTGGGCCAGCACGTCAAGCGCGGCCTTGAAGAGCAGCGATGGGCGGTGGACCTCGTCCCCGACGGCGAGGAGGGCGAACGCCGCGCCAGTTCCGAGGCCTACGACCTGGTGATTCTCGACATGCGGTTGCCTGGCAAGAGTGGGCTCGAGGTGCTGCAATCGCTGCGCGACCGGGGCTTCACGCGGCCGGTGCTCGTACTCACGGCGCAGGACGCCGTGGACGCCAAGGTCGCCACGTTGCGCGCCGGCGCCGACGACTACGTGACCAAGCCGTTCGCGTTCGAAGAGCTGCTGGCGCGCGTGGAAGCGCTGGCCCGGCGCCCGCGGGCCATCGCCTCGCCCGTCCTCCAGGTGGCCGATCTCGAACTCGATCTCGGCACGCGCGAGGTGCACCGCGGTCGCAAGGTCATCGAACTCACCCCCAAGGAGTTCACGGTTCTCGAATACCTGATGCGTCACCAGGGACGCGTCATGAGCCGCACCCTCATCACCGAGTACGCCTGGGGATACCACTTCGATCCCGGAACGAACATCGTGGACGTGGTGATCAACCACCTGCGCAAGAAGATCGACGCCGGTCGGCAGCAGCGATTGATCACCACCGTGCGCGGGGTCGGTTACATGGTCAAGGCCTGAACGCCGGCCCCGCCGGCCCCCCCGCATGTACAGCACGCGCACGCGGCTGACCACGGCCTACGCGGGCCTGCTGTTCGCGACGATGATCGCGTTCAGCGCGGCCCTCTACTTCGGGCGGCGCCTCGCCGCGAACGACGAGCTGGCGATCCAGGCGCACGCCGAAGCGGACCTCGTGCTGCAGACCATCGTCAACGCGCAGCGAAACGGCCGCGTGCTCACGACCGTGTTGGTCAACCCGCTCACCGGCCCCGTCATCCAGCCCACCAAGGCCATGGCCGAGGAGCTCGACCAGGTGCCCGGCTTCTTCCTGCTCGTCGATCCGCAGGACCGGCTGCTCTACTCGTCCACCACGCTGCAGCTGTTCAGCCACCGCGACCAGGACACGGTGTACACGGTCGGCCGCACGCTCACCGCCAACGGTCCCTCGGCCGTCGTCCCGTTGACCCAGGACACGCTGTTCGAGACGCACCTTCTCGTGGTGGCCGATTCGGATACCGCCACTGGGCCCAACATCTCGCGCATCGTCGCTGGCCTCCCCACCTCGACCGCCGAATTGGCCCCCCAGCTGCTCGTCGGCACGATGCTCCTGCTCGCCCCGGTGGTGTTGCTCATCTCGCTCGCCGCAGCGTATTACCTGGCCGGGCGCGCATTCAAACCGGTGGACCTCCTCATCAATGAAGTCGAGGCGATCACCGACGGTCGCAGCCTCCACCGCCGGCTCCCGACCGAAAACGCCGACGACGAGTTGGGCCGCCTGGCCGAGACGCTCAATCGCATGATCGCGCGCCTCCAGGCCTCGTTCGGCGCCCTGCGCCGGTTTACCGCCGATGCCAGTCACGAACTCAAGACGCCGCTCACCGTGCTCCGCGCCGACGTCGAGCGCGCCATGCACCCCACGACACCACAGGCGGACCGCTTCGTGGCGCTGGAAGAGGCCATCCAGGAGATCACCCGCATGGCTGATCTGGTGGACAGCCTCCTCACGCTGGCCCGCGCCGACGAGGGCCGGTTCGACCTGCACCGCGCGCCCATCCACCTCGAGCCCATCGTGCGCGACGTGACCGAGACGGCCACGATTCTCGGCGAGGACGCCGGCCTCGTCGTCACACTGCCGCTCGTCGAGGACGCGGTGGTGCTCGGCGACGCGGCCCGCCTCCGCCAGTTGTTCCTGAACCTCGTCACCAACGCCATCAAGTACACGCCCCGCGGCGGCAAGGTGGAGATGACGCTGAGTCATCGGAACAACAACGCGGTGGCGTTTGCCGTGCGCGATACCGGGCTCGGGATTTCGGCCGCGGACCTGCCCTACGTGTTCGAGCGGTTCTGGCGCGCCGACCGGGTGCGCTCCCGGGCCACGGAGCGCGGCGGGTTCGGCCTCGGGCTGGCCATCGCGCAGTGGATCGTGCAGGCCCATGGAGGCACGCTCAGCGTGCAGTCGCGCTTGGGGCGGGGAAGCGTATTCACCGTGCTCCTGCCCATGCTCGTCGAAACGGAACCGGCCCCGGAACCCGGCGCCGCCGCCGCTCCAGAGGCATGATGTGGGGGCCATGGCTTTCTAACGGCCGCTTCATCGACTTTTAATCTGAAGACCATTCCGCTCTCCAGATGAGGTCGTAGCTTACCCCGGGCAAGCTCCGAGCAGTCCTCCCCTCAGGCAGGATTCCCGAGCATCATGTTCAACAATCTCATCGAGTCGAAGGCCAAGAAGCAGCGAACCCCCGGGGGCATGGCGCTGAGTGTCGTGATTCACGCCGCGCTCATCGGCGGCGCCGTCTACGGTACGCTCCAGGCCGGCCAGCAGATCGAAAAAGTCCGGGCCGAGAAGGTCGAATTCATGAAGGTCGAGAAGAAGGAGCCGCCGCCGCCCAAGAAGGTCGCGGCGCCGCCTCCCGACGTGGTCGCTGCGCCGCCACCGCCCAAAGGCTTCCAGGTGCTGACGGCCCCGATCAAGATTCCCGACGTCCTTCCCAAGATCGACCTCTCCAAGAGTGTCACCAACGCCGCGGATTTCAGCGGCAAGGGTGTGGCGGGTGGTATCGCCAAGGGCGTCGTCGGCGGCACGCCGATCAATGAAGGCACCACGTTCTTCTCGTTCCAGGTGGAGAAGCAGGTCGAGATGGCGCCCGGCAATCAGCCGCCGCACTACCCCGACGTGCTCCGATCGGCAAATGTCGAAGGCGAGGTCATCGCGTCGTTCGTTGTCGACACCAACGGTCGCGCGGACATGAGCACGTTCAAGGTGATCAAGTCCACCCACGACCTGTTCGTGCAAGCCGTCAAGAACGCGCTCCGTGACTACCGTTTCTACGCTGCCGAGATTGGGGGGCACAAGGTCAAGCAACTCGTCCAGCAGCCCTTCCAGTTCACGCTGAACACTCATTAGTCTCGCTGCGGCCGCCGTCTGGTGGCGGCCGCTCACCCGCATCCTTTCTACCGGAGCTCGTCGAACCATGGATGTCTCACTGCTTGGCCTCTGGCACCAGATGGGCAATTTCGCCAAGGGGATCGTCTTCATCCTGGCGTTCATGTCCATCTACTCGCTCACCGTCATGGTTTCCAAGTGGTGGAACCTGCGGCGCGCGCAGAAGGAAACGATCAAGTTCGCGCCCGAATTCTCGCAGTTCCTCGAGGAGGACAACCTCACCGAGGCCATCAACCTGGCCGAGAGCTACAAGAAATCGCACGTCGCCCTCGTGCTCGGCGGCGCGCTCGGTGAGGTCAAGCCCCTCATCCAGGACGGCTCCGTGACCGTGGCCGACATCAACTCGGCCGAACGCGCCGTGGAGCGCAACATGCTCCTCGAGATCACCAACCTCAAGCGCGGCCTCGCCGTGCTCGCCACCGTGGGCGCCACCGCGCCGTTCGTCGGACTGCTCGGGACGACGATGGGTATCGTGAACGCGTTCACGGGCATGGCCGTCTCCGGGTCCGGCGGTCTGGCCGCCATCGGCGGCGGTATCGCCGAGGCCCTGATCACCACGGCGTTCGGCCTCATCGTCGCCATCCCGGCCGTGTGGGCGTACAACTACTTCACGACCAAGATCGACAATCTGACCGCGGAAATGACGTACGTGTCGAAGGAGATGATCGACTACCTGATCAAGGGCGTGTCGGGCGAGTTCGGCCGTTCCCGGTTCACGCGTGAATTCAACGCGTCCACCAGCGCCGGCGCTCCGATCAAGCAGTAAGCCCGTCCCTTCGAACTAGGAGTCAGGCCCATGGCCTTCTCACCAACCAGTGGGGGCGCGGTTCAGAGCACGCCCAACGTGACGCCGATGATCGACGTCATGCTGGTGCTGCTGATCATCTTCATGGTGGTCACGCCCGCCCTGTTGGCGGGGTTCAACGCAACCCCGCCCGAAGCGCAGAACATCAGGGATCATCCCGAAGACTCGAATTCCGACCACGTGCTCGGGATCGACGTCGACGGCCACTACTACCTCGACAAGAAGCCGATCGAATACACGCAGATCGGGGCGGCGATCAACGCCATCTACACCGCACCCGACCGCGACGACAAGGTGCTCTACATCAAGGCCGACAAGAACCTGGACTACGGCAAGGTGCTCGACCTCATGGACCTCGCGTCCAAGAACGGCGTGGTCGTCATCGCCATGATCGGTGACCAGAAGCCGCACACGGTGTCGACGGTGCCCGGCGACAGTAAGGACGCCCCGCCGCTCCCGCCGGGAGGAGGCAACTAATGGCCATGTCAACGGGCGGGTCGGGCGGTCTCAGCAACGAGATCAACGTGACCCCGATGATCGACGTGCTGCTCGTGCTGCTGATCATCTTCATGGCGGCGCTGCCCACCATGCGGAAAGCAATCGATCTGCAGCTCCCGCAGCCCAATCCGACGGCAGCTCCGGCCAATCCGAATTCCGACCAGATCGTGCTCGAGGTCGGGACGAACGGCTGCTACGCCGTGAACAGCAAGATCATCACGCACGATCAGCTGGCGCAGGAACTGCACGACATCTTCGATCCACGGCCGGACAAGATCATCTTCATCTCGGGCAATCCCAAGGTGAAGGTCCAGGACGTGATCGATGCCATGGACATCGCGCGCGGCGCCGGCGTCAAGGTGATCGGCGTCCCGCCAAAGGATGCGCCGGGACAGGGCACTCCGGGCACGTGTAAGGACTGACGCCACCCTCGTACCAGCACGACCTCACGGCGGCCGATCCGAAATGGGTCGGCCGCTGTGCGTTTGGCCGGCAATGAGCGCTCGGCACCCGCGCTCGCCGGTCGACGAACCCTTTCCGGCCGCCCGGTCGTATTACCATTCAGAGTGAGCGACGCCCAGCGCTCCCGCCACACATCATGACGCCTTCCCGCACCGACCAGACCCCGCCCTCGCATTCCGAGCGGCCGGCCTACCGGCCGCCGGTCGGGCTGCCCGAAGCGCGCGAGAACCGCCGAGCCGGTGCGGTCGTGTCGGTGCTCATCCACCTGCTCGTGATCTATCTGATCCTCGTTCCCTACGTTGCCCACCACCCGATTGCGGAGATTGCCCAGGGGGCGGGCGGCCCGGGGCCCGCCGGAGGCGGAGGAGGGGGCCGCGGGGGCACCGGAGGGCAGACGCGCCGGCAGACCGAGCACCTGGAGTACATCTCAGTGACGCCCGCTCCGGTGCCCCGGGCCGCCACGGTCCAACCCCCGCCCCCCAAACCGAAGCCGGTGGTCGTGCCGCCGGTGCCGAAGCCCGTGGTCATTCCGGAAGCGGTTTCGCCGGTGCCCACGACAGCTGCGCCGGCCGCCAAACCGCTCGACGTCGCATCGACGCTCGGCACAGGTGGCGGTTCGGGACATGATGGGTCGTCGGGGAACGGGCCGGGGCGGGGCGGGGGCACAGGGTCCGGCGTCGGTACCGGCCGCGGTTCGGGCACTGGCCCGGGCACTGGGGGCGGAACGCAGGCCAATTATCCGCCGCAGCCCATTGAGGTCTTCCTGCCACCCTATCCGATTCCCGACGACGTGAAGGGCTTCCATCTGGTGGCGGAATTCGACGTTGACTCCACCGGTCGCGTACTGAACATGGATTTCACGCCGACCCGGGATCGCGGGTACAACCGCCGCCTCACCGATGTGTTGCGCTCGTTCAAGTTCCGGCCCGGGACGACGCCGGACGGGACTCCGGTGCACATGAAGGCGCAGATCGTCGTCGATCTCTATTGAGCACCGGCGGCACCTGATCACAGCCGGCCGAGAACCGAGAGCTGACTGCGGATCGCCGGCGACTCACCGCTTGCCGTTCGGAGACGCTGCGCGCCGTTTCTGGGCCCGCTAACCTATTGTGGGTCCTTGTATTCCATCCTCCCGCACCAGACGTTATAATTCCGCGGCTTCCCGCCTCCCGGCGCGGCCCGATTGCCGGCCGCTCTCCCACATCCATTTGGGATTCGCATGACGAACGTGACCGCCCAGCACGACGAGTCATCGGCGCCCGCGCCCACCGGCTTCGTGAAGGCAATCACGCTTACCGATGCCACGATGCTCGTGGCCGGGGCGATGATCGGGTCGGGTATCTTCATCGTCTCGGCCGACATGGGCCGCTCGGTGGGGTCGCCCGGCTGGCTGCTCATGGCCTGGCTGCTCACGGGGGTCATGACCTGCTTCGGCGCGCTGACTTACGGGGAACTCGCCGCGATGTTCCCCCGAGCGGGCGGACAGTACATCTTTCTGCGCGAATCCATGAGCCCCCTGGTGGGCTTTTTGTACGGATGGACCCTGTTTGCCGTGATTCAGACGGGGACGATCGCCGCCGTGGGCGTGGCGTTCGGCAAGTTCCTCGGCGTGCTCGCCCCCAGCATCTCGCCCGACCGGTTTGGCTGGTTTCCGCAGTTGGACGTGTGCGCGGCCTGGCTGGGATGCTCGGATCCGTCCACGGCCATCCAATTCGGACTCTCTGCCCAGCGGCTCGTCGCGCTCGTGGCGATCGCCGTCCTCACCTGGGTAAATCTGCGCGGCGTGCGCGAGGGGAAGTTCGTCCAGACCTCGCTCACCATCGTGAAGACCGGGGTGCTGATCCTGCTCATGGGCCTCGGCCTCACGATCGGGCGCAATGCCACGGCGCTGGCCGCCAACTTCGGCCACGGGAATTTCTGGGGCCACGTGGACCTCACCGGCGCCTGGGTTGTGGCGTTCGGCGCCGCGTTCGTGGGGTCGCTCTTTTCCAGCGACGCCTGGAACAACGTCACCTTCGCCGCCGCCGAGGTGAAGAATCCCCAGCGCAATCTGCCGCGCGCGCTGATCATGGGGACGGGGCTGGTGACGCTGCTGTACTTCCTGACCAACGTGTCGTATCTGAGTGTGCTGCCCTTCCACGGCGATCCCGCAGGCGCCACCTCGCTTGCCCGCGGGATCACCGCCGCGACGCAGGATCGGGTCGGCACGGCGGCCATGGAGCAGATGTTCGGGTCGGCGGGCGGCACGATGATGGCCATCGGCATTCTGATCTCGACGTTCGGCTGCATGAACGGGCTCATCCTGGCCGGGGCCCGCGTGTACTACGCGATGTCGCGCGATGGGCTGTTCTTCAGAGCGGCGGGCACGCTGAGCGGCCGCGGTGTGCCGGCGGTGGGCCTGGTGCTGCAGAGCGTCTGGACGGCCGCCCTCTGCCTGAGTGGTACGTACGGGCAGCTGCTCAACTACGTGATCTTTGCGAACCTCGTGTTCTACGTGCTGACCACGGCGGGTCTGTTCATCCTCCGGGCCAAGCGGCCCGACGCCGAGCGTCCGTACCGGGTACTGGGATATCCGTTCGTCCCGGGACTGTACCTCGCCATGGCGGCGGGGGTTATGATTCTAATTCTGATGTCGCCGCAATCCCGGACCGAGGCGGTTTCCGGCCTGGTGATCGTCGCCGTCGGCGTCCCTGTGTATTTCCTCTGGCGCGCGGTGGAGAAGCCTGCCGCATGACTGCCGTGCCCTATGTCCGGCCGCAGCGTTTCGCCGCGGCCGGCCTCTGCCCGTCAACTTGGAGAACGACAACGATGCATCGGATGGACACCGTATTTCGCCGTGCCCTACCCCTGCTGATGGCGCTGCTGCTGGCCGTGGTCGCGGGAAGTCTCGCCGCGCCGGCCGCGCACGCCCAGACGCCGGGCGCCGCTGTGGCGGCGCCCCCCACCGCCGTCGTTGCCGCGCCGCCGGCGGCTGCCGTCGCAACGCCGGCTCCGCAGGAGGCCGGTGGCGAGGCCAACCTCAAGGTTCCCGACCTGTCGACCGTGAATTTCCTGGGCACGCCCGGCCACAAGCTGCTGATGTACGGGCTGATCGTCTGCGCCTTTGGCTTCGTGTTCGGCATCACGATCTTCAACCAGCTCAAGCGGCTTCCCGTGCACGAGTCGATGCGCGAGGTGTCGGAGCTGATCTACGAGACGTGCAAGACCTACCTGATCACGCAGGGCAAGTTCCTGATGATTCTGGAAGTCTTCATCGGGCTCGTCATGATCCTGTACTTCGGCGTGCTGCAGCATATGGAGCCGCTGCGCGTGGCGATCATTCTCGCCTTCAGCGTGCTCGGCATTGCCGGCAGCTATGGCGTGGCGTGGTTCGGTATCCGGGTGAACACGTTCGCCAACTCGCGCACGGCGTTCGCCTCGCTCAAGGGCAAGCCGTACCCGTGCTATTCCATTCCGCTCCGCGCGGGCATGAGCATCGGCATGCTGCTCATCAGCGTCGAACTGACGATGATGCTATTCATCCTGCTGTTCGTGCCCGGCGACTACGCGGGGCCGTGTTTCATCGGCTTCGCGATCGGTGAGTCGCTGGGCGCCTCGGCGCTCCGCATCGCCGGCGGCATCTTCACGAAGATCGCGGATATCGGCTCCGACCTCATGAAGATCGTCTTCAACATCAAGGAAGACGACGCGCGCAATCCCGGCGTGATCGCCGACTGCACGGGCGACAACGCCGGCGACTCGGTGGGCCCGAGCGCCGACGGCTTCGAGACGTACGGCGTGACCGGCGTCGCGCTCATCACGTTCATCCTGCTCGCGGTCAAGGATCCGACCGTCAAGATCCAGCTCCTCGTGTGGATCTTCGTGATGCGCATCGTCATGATCATCGCCAGCGGCATCTCGTATCTCGTCAACGAATCGTTCGCCAGGGCCAAGTACCAGCATGCCGACGACATGAACTACGAGGCGCCACTCACGTCGCTGGTGTGGCTCACGTCGATCATCTCGGTGGCCCTCACGTTCCTCGTGTCGTACCTCGTGATTCCCGACCTGAGCGGCAACCCCACTTTCTGGTGGAAACTGTCGGCGGTCATCACCTGCGGCACGCTCGCGGGCGCGATCATCCCCGAGTTCGTGAAGGTGTTCACGTCGGTCAGTTCCAAGCACGTGGCCGAAGTGGTGGAATCGTCCAAACAGGGTGGGGCGTCGCTCAACATCCTGTCCGGCCTCGTGGCCGGCAACTTCAGCGCGTTCTGGATGGGCATCACCATGGTCGCCCTCATGGGCGCGGGCTACATGGTCAGCCTCCACGGCTTCGACATGCTGATGCTGGCGCCGGCGGTGTTCGCCTTCGGCCTCGTCGCGTTCGGCTTCCTAGGCATGGGGCCGGTGACCATCGCCGTCGACTCCTACGGTCCGGTCACCGACAACGCGCAGTCGGTGTTCGAACTCTCGACCATCGAGCAGATCCCCAACATCGCCGCCGATCTCAAGAGCCAGTACGGGTTCGACGTGAACTTCGAGCGTGCCAAGCACCTGCTCGAGGAGAACGACGGCGCGGGTAACACCTTCAAGGCCACGGCAAAGCCGGTGCTCATCGGCACCGCGGTGGTCGGCGCCACGACGATGATCTTCTCGATCATCGTGGCGCTCACGGCCGGCCTCACGCAGAACCTCGACAAGCTGTCGATGCTGCATCCCCCGTTCCTGCTCGGTCTGATCACGGGCGGGGCCATCATCTACTGGTTCACGGGCGCGTCGATCCAGGCCGTGACCACCGGCGCCTACCGCGCGGTGGAATACATCAAGGCCAACATCAATCTCGAGAGCACCGAGAAGGCGTCGGTCAAGGACAGCAAGGCCGTGGTGGAGATCTGCACGAAGTACGCCCAGAAGGGCATGTGGAACATCTTCCTCGCCGTGTTCTTCGCCACGCTCGCCTTCGCATTCGTGGAGCCGTACTACTTCATCGGCTATCTGATCTCGATCGCGGTGTTCGGGCTGTATCAGGCCATCTTCATGGCCAACGCCGGCGGCGCCTGGGACAACGCAAAGAAGATCGTCGAGGTGACCCTCAAGCAGAAAGGCACGGAGCTGCACGCGGCGACGGTGGTCGGCGACACGGTGGGCGATCCGTTCAAGGACACCTCGTCGGTGGCGCTCAATCCGATCATCAAGTTCACGACGCTCTTCGGCCTCCTGGCCGTGGAGCTCGCGGTGTCGATGACGGCCCAGCGCGGCGCGATGTTCACCCGTGGATTCGCCGCGGCCTTCTTCCTGGTCGCCCTCGTCTTCATCTGGCGCTCCTTCTACCGCATGCGCATCGAGGTGGAGCCGGCGTGATGTACGCCGGTTCGCCGCGGCGCCGGAGGCGACCCTCGGTATGAATTCGCTGTTCGCGAGGAAGTCGGTCGCCGATTTCGAGGCCGACGTCGCCGAGCACGGCGGGCTCAAGCGCTCGCTCGGCAAATGGCATCTGACGGCGCTCGGCGTCGGCGCCACGATCGGCGCCGGCATCTTCGCGACCACGGGCACGGCGATCGTCGGCGACTCCCTCCGTCCCGGCGCCGGCCCGGCCATCATCTTCTCATTCATCCTCACCGCCGTGGCCTGCGGCTTCGCGGCGCTGTGCTACGCCGAGTTCGCGGCCATGGTGCCGGTATCCGGCTCGGCGTACACGTACGCGTACGCGTCGATCGGCGAGTTCGTGGCCTGGATCATCGGCTGGGACCTGATCATCGAGTACGCGGTGGGCAACATCGGCGTGGCCATCGGCTGGTCCGGGTACTTCCGCGAACTGGTGGGCCATTTCGGGATCAACCTCCCGGCCTGGACGGCCACCGACTACCGGTCGGCGCACGACGCGTTCAATCAACTGACCTCGGCAGGCGCGTCCGGCGTGGACGCCACCACGAAATACCTCGCCTCTGCATGGACGGCGGCGCCGCACCCGTTCGGCATTCCGGTGATCGTCAACCTCCCGGCCGTGCTCGTGGTGGCCCTGATCACGGTGATTCTCGTGATCGGCATCAAGGAATCGGCCGACGCCAACAACGCGATGGTGCTGCTCAAGGTGGCGATCATCCTGTTCTTCATCGGCGTCGGCATCTTCCTCATCCACCCGCACAATTGGACCAACCCGGCCACCGGCGGATTCAATCCCAACGGCGTCAAGGGTATCAGCGCCGCGGCGGCGATCATCTTCTTCAGCTATATCGGCTTCGACGCCGTGTCCACGGCCGCTGAAGAGACCAGGGATCCGCCCAAGGACATGCCGTTCGGCATCATCATGAGCCTCGTCATCTGCACGGTGCTCTACATCGCCATCTCGATCGTCATGACGGGCATGGCGCCGTGGAAGACGCTCGGGACGGCGGAGCCGATGATCACGGCGCTCCAGTTCGCCCAGGGCCCGGCGGCCCTCATCAACGCGTCGCGGTTCATCGTGTCACTCGGCGCCGTCATCGCCATGGGGAGCGTGCTGCTCGTCTTCCAACTCGGCCAGCCGCGCATCTTCTTTTCGATGTCGCGCGACGGATTGCTGCCGCCAGTGCTGGCCAAGGTTCACCCGAAGTACAAGACGCCGTACGTGGGCACGATCCTCACCGGCATCTTCGTGGCCGCCTTCGCCGCCTTCGCCAATATCGCGGAAGTGGTGGACCTCACCAACATCGGGACGCTCTTCGCGTTCGTGCTCGTGTCGGCCGGCGTGATCTTCCTGCGCCGCCTCGAGCCAGACCGCTACCGGCCGTTCCGCGTGCCTTGGGTGCCCCTCACTCCGCTCATTTCGATCGTCGCCTGCTTCTACCTGATGTGGCAGCTGCCGACGATCACCTGGATCAGGTTCGGGGTCTGGTTGGTGATCGGACTCGTCCTCTACTTCACCTACGGCTACACCCACTCCACGCTGCGCCTCCGCGAAGCGGCGCGGGGCGACCGGGCGTGACGGATGGCGCGGGGCAGGGGCCGACGCCGCTGGGCGGGCATCGCCCCGGCGGTGTTCCGACGGCGCCGCCCGCGCGCCGCAGCTTCCTCCGCCGCATCAGCCTTTCGCAGTGGATCCTCATCTCGATGGTCGTCGGCATTTTCATCGGATGGGCGTATCCCGAGAGCGCCAGGGCGCAGCACGGGTGGGCGGCCCCCGATCTCAAGATCTGGGCGACGCTCTTTCTTCGCATGATCAAGTCGCTCATCGTGCCCCTCATCTTCGGCACGCTGGTGGTCGGCATTGCCGGCCATGGCGACGATATGAAACGCGTGGGCAAGCTCGCCCTCCGGTCGATCATCTACTTCGAGGTCGTGACCACGCTGGCGCTCGTGGTGGGGCTCGCCGTGGTCAACATCGTGAAGCCGGGATCCGGCGTGCGGTTGGGCGCTCCCGACGCTGCGGCCGAGAGCGCGCTGACGGGCACGCACGCCACGTTCAGCAACGTCCTCGTGCACACCGTGCCGCAGAGTTTCTTCGAGGCCGCCGCCAACAACGAAGTACTGCAGATCGTCTTCTTCGCGATCATCTTCGCCGTGGCGCTCTCCCAGGTGCCGTCGGGCGGCGCCAAGAGCGCCATGCTCGCGTTCTGCGACGGGCTCTCCCAGGTGATGTTCAAATTCACGGGCATCGTGATGAAATTCGCGCCCATCGGTATCGGCGCGGCGATCGCGGTGACCGTGGGGACGAGCGGCATGGACGTGCTGCGCCAACTGGCCGTGCTCGTGCTCTCGCTGTACGCGGCGCTGATCATCTTCGCCGTTGCCGTGCTCCTGCCCGTGGCCCTGGTGTTCAAGGTGCCGATCAGGCGGTTCGTCGCCGCGGTCAAGGAACCGTGGCTCATCGCGTTCACCACCGCCTCGTCCGAGGCCGCGCTGCCGCTGGCCATGGAGCGCATGGAGGAGATGGGGGTGCCGCGCCGCATCGTGGCGTTCGTGATCCCCACCGGCTACTCGTTCAATCTCGACGGCACCACGCTGTATCTGGCGCTCGCCTCGGTGTTCGTGGCCCAGGCCGCCGGGGTGCACATGACGGTGGGCACGCAGATCGTCATGATGCTCACGCTGATGCTCACCAGCAAAGGCGTGGCCGGTGTGCCGCGCGCCGCGCTCGTGATCCTCTCCGGGGCACTGACCCAGTTCAACCTGCCGCTCGAGGGTGTGGCCATCCTGCTCGGCGTGGACGCATTCATGGACATGGCGCGCACGTCCATCAACGTGCTGGGCAATTGCCTGGCGTCGGCGGTGATGGCGCGCGTCGAGGGGGAACTGCCGGCCGCGGGAACGGAGCGGCGCGCGGCCTAGCTACACCGCGTTGCCCAGGAAGTGCATCGCCGACCGCACCGCCCCCCGCGCTCCCACCACTTCGTCCAGGCGCACCTGCGCCCCGGGCACCGCGTGCTTCAGACGGTGGGTCAGTCGCTTGCGCAGCGGCATCCGCGCGCCGAGCAATCCGCCGGTGAGAGCGATCGGCACGGCGGCCCGCTCGTCGGTGAACAGTTGCCGGGCCAGGGCGCGCGCATGGAGCGCCAGTTCTTCCGTGGCGATGTCGAGCAGCGCATTGGCCCGGAGGTCGCCGGTGTCGGCCACCTGGAACACCACGGGCGCCAGGGTGGCCAGCCTGGCCGGCGACGCATCGGCGCCCCAGCTGATCAGGTCGGTGACGTCGGGCGACTCGGTGGCCGTGAGAATGGCGCCGGTGAGCGCCGTCTCCGGCTCGCGGCCGTCGCTCGCCGCAGCCACGATGGAGAGCGCGCGCCGCCCGATCCAGGCGCCACCGCCTTCGTCGCCGAAGTCGGGGCCCCAGCCGCCGCACCGCGCCGTGGCTCCCGTAGGGCCGCGCCCGAGAGCCACCGAGCCTGTGCCGGCGAGCAGGAGAATGCCCGGGCCGTGCGGGAACGCGTCGTCGAACGCCACCGCGACATCGGTATGGATCACGACCTCGTCGGCGATCTGGCGCGCCGTGAGCGCCTCCCAGAGTTCGAGCCGCAGCGCCTCGCGCCCCGTGCCGGCAACCCCCGCGCACACGACGCGCGGCGTTTCGTCAATGCCGGCCTGGGCCAGCGCACTGCGCACCACGGCCGCAATGGCATCAGCGCTCGCGTCCACGCCCCCCGAGCGTACGGCGCTCGCGACGCCCGTCACTTCCACGATGGCGTGGCCCTGCTCGTCCGCCAGCAGCGCGGTCGTCTTGCTGCCCCCGCCGTCGATGCCGATTACGTATGCCGTCATGTCATACCCGCGCCGCTCGCGGGCCGGGGCGCGTGAGCGACGAAAGAGTTCCGGTGAGCAGGGTGATGGTCGTGCCGATCAGCACGTACCACGGCCACGCGATCGCCCCCAGCGGGCCGAGCATCGCAGCGAGGGAAGGATACGCACTGGCCAGTGGTTTCGCGAACACCACCACCGCCATCGCCGTGATCCCCACCGACATGCCGAGGATCGCGTCGCGCTGGGCGGCCCGGGGAACGAACAGCGCCAGGAAGAAACCTCCCAGCAGGCCGCCGTATGTGAACGATGCGATCGAAAGGGCGATCACGACCACCGGCGTTCCCTGCTGGCGAAAAGCCAACGCGCCCGCCGTCAGCACTACGCCCCAGAACAGCGCGAACAGCTTGCCCACGCGCAACGTGCCGGGGTCGGATGCCGAGTGGCCGGTGAGCGGCAGGTAGATGTCGTGCGTGGCCGAGGCGGCCAGCGCATTGATCGCGGCCGAGTGCGTGCTCATCGTGGCCGCGACGATCGCCGCCACCACCAGTCCTAATAGCCCCGGCGGCATGGCCTGGATGATGAACGTCGGGAACACGTCGTCGGGGGTGGAGAAGGGGCGGCCGGCGAAGTGGGCCCAGAGACCCACGCCGATGATGAGGAAGAGAGCCATCTGCGCGATCACCACCACTCCACTGCCGATCACCGCCTTCTGCGCGTCGCGCAGCGAACGGGCCGAGAGCAACCGCTGCACGATCAACTGGTCGGCGCCGTGCGACGCCATGGACAGGAATCCGCCGCCGAGCAATCCGGCCAGCATGGTGTACGGCCGGTCGAATCCCGTATACCAGTCGATCATGTGCAGCTTGCCTGCCGCGCCCGCCGAGTGCCAGATGGCCGGCCATCCCCCCGGCGCGGCGCGCCCGAGCAGCACGAGCGCCACCAGCCCGCCGAACACGTAGATGCCCGCCTGGATCAGCTCCGTCCACACCACGGCGCGCATGCCGCCCTTGTACGTGTACAGCACGGTGAGCGCGCCGAGGACGAGGATCGCTGCCGGCATCATGTACCGCGGTGGCACCGCGCCCGTGCCGCTGAGGATCATCGCCACGGGAATCGCCGTCGCGAATACGCGCACCGAGTCGGCCATGGCGCGCGTGCCCATGAACACCACCGACGTGAAGCGCCGGGTGGCCAGGCCGAAGCGCTGTTCGAGCATCGCATAGGCGGTGACGATCTCGCCCTGGTAGTAGCGGGGCAGCAGGGTGAAGGCCAGCGCGATGCGCCCCAGCAGGTAGCCGGCCACCACTTGCAGGAACCCCAGATTGCCGATGTACGCCAATCCGGGAACGCTGATGAACGTGAGGGCGCTGGTCTCGGTGGCGACCACCGAGAACATGACGGCCGGCCACGGGATGTCGCGGCCGGCCACGAAATAGTCCTTGGCGCTCTTCTGGCGGCGTCCGAGCCAGATGCCGAACGCCGTCGTCCCCGCGAGATATGCGACGAGGACGACGGCGTCGAGAAGGGTAAAACCGCGACTCAAGCGGTGAACGAGCTACCGCATCCGCACCCGCCAGTCGCGTTCGGATTCTTGAATGTGAAACCGGAGCCCTGCATCGACGACACGTAGTCGATGGTCACCCCGTTGAGGTACTGCGCCGAGAATGGATCGACCAGCACGCGCCAGCCGCCCTGGTCCACCACGAAATCGTCGTCCGCCGCCGCGTCCTCGATGAGCAGGCCGTACTTGAACCCGCTGCACCCGCCCGGCTGTACGCTCACGCGAAGGCCGCCCACCGTGGGATCGACGCCTTCCTGATCCATGAACTTCTTGACCTCGGTGCTGGCGACGTCGGTGACGACCACCATCACGTCGGGTTGCTGTGCCGTGCTCATCGAATCCTCCAAGTCGTTGGGTGGCATGAACTCCCACCCTCTCCAACGGCG
The DNA here is from genome assembly GCA_035533015.1 of Gemmatimonadaceae bacterium. Lineage (NCBI taxonomy): Bacteria > Pseudomonadati > Gemmatimonadota > Gemmatimonadia > Gemmatimonadales > Gemmatimonadaceae > Gemmatimonadaceae bacterium. The sequence continues at coordinate 53,560 of DATLUQ010000013.1, forward strand.
AAATATAGCGGGGCCCGTCGGCGCTTCAAGCGCCGCGGCTCCCCACCGCCGCTCAGTGCGAGCCGCCCGTGCTTTGCACCGCCGCCGCTCGCTCCACCCGGTCGAGCACCGTCTCCACGGCATCGGCCACCTCGATGCGCACCGGCCCGATCTTGCTGTTCGCCCGCGTGGGGTCCACACGGTTGGTGAGGAGCACAATGAACAGGTCCTGCGCCGGATCGATCCAGATCGAGGTGCCCGTGAACCCGGTGTGGCCGAACGCCGCCGGCGACATCAGGTGGCCGGCCGAGTTGGTCCCATTGGGCTTTTCCCATCCCAGGGCGCGGTTGGAAAGCGCCCGATCCTGGACGGTGGTGAATGCGATGATCGTCTGCCGACGGACCACCCGCACGGGACCCAGCGCCCCGCCGTTCAGGTACATTTCGGCGAAGCGGGCAAGATCGTACCCGCTGCTGAACAGCCCGGCGTGCGCCGAAATGCCACCCAGATAGTACGCCCGCTCGTCGTGCACCTTGCCGCGCAGCTTGCCGCCGCGCCGCGGATCGACCTCGGTGGGCGCGATGCGCGGCCGCAGTGAGTCGGGCGGGTTGTACATGGTGTCGTGCATGCCGAGCGGCCCGAACACGTGCGCGGCCAGGTACCGGTCGAGGCGCTCGCCCGACACCCGTTCCACGATCTTCCCCGCCAGATACGCGCCGATGTCGCTGTACACGAATCTCGTCCCGGGCAGCGCCTCGAGCGGTTCGGCCATCATCAACTTGGCGATGCTGTCCCCGTTGGTGGTGATGCGATCGTAGGCGCGGAAGGCGGGGAGTCCCGATGTGTGAGTGAGCAGCTCCCGGACGGTGACCTCGGCCTTGTGCGGGCCGGTCCATTCCGGGAGGTAACGTTGGACCGGCGCGTCCAACGACACCTTGCCTTGCTCCACCAACTGCATCATCGCCGACGTCATCCCCACGACTTTGGTCAGCGACGCCAGGTCCCACATGGCGTGCGCATCGGGGCGGGGCGACGGATCCCAGTCGAGGTGCCCGGCGCCGTACTCGGCCACGATTCCGGCGTGATTGCCGACCACGGCATACGCGCCGGGAAAGGCGTGGTCCCGCACGGCTGCGTCGAGCACGAGCCGGAGCGTGTCGGACAGGGCGCGTCCGACCGTCGCCGACGACACCGTGGGGGCGGATGGCCCCCCCTGGGCGTACGCGGGGTGGGGCAGGGCGAGTAACGCCGCGGCGAAAGGAGTCCACGCCCGGGCACTAGGAAGGTGACGCATGAAGGAAGAATAAGCCCGCCGGCCCCGGCCCGAAACACTGTCGTTCCAGTTGCTACAAGTTGGTGAACTGGATACTTTTAGCCGCCGGGGCGTCGCTCCGGCTCTTTACTTTTTTGCCCCCCCGCCCCCGCCTGCAGTTCGCGCGGCGAGGCGTATGCCGAGTGCGCGTCTCGGAGCCGAATGAAGATTCTGCCGGACTGGCTGAAGAACGGATACCTGCGCCTCATCGATCCCGTCGCGGATTGGTGTGTCCGACACGGTGTGCACCCGAATACCATCACGGTGATCGGGACCGCGTGCACGGTAACGGGTGGAGTGGTGTACGGCACCGGGCATATCAGTGTGGGCGGGTTCTTTCTGGGGCTCACGGCCATCTTCGACGTACTCGACGGGACGGTCGCGCGCCGGTCCAACACCGCCTCGACGTTCGGGGCCTTCCTGGATTCCACGCTCGACCGGCTGGCCGACGGGTTCGTGCTCGGCGGACTGGCAGTGTTCTACGCGTTGAATTCGGTGCACCACTCATGGGCGAGCGTTCCGATGGTCGTGATGTGCCTGCTCGGGCTCATCGGCTCGTTCCTCACCTCGTACACCCGGGCGCGGGCTGAGGCGTTGGGAATCGACGCGAAGGTGGGCATGCTGCAGCGGCCGGAGCGCGTCGTGTTACTCTCGGTTCCGCAAGCGTTCTTCGGCCTGGCTCTTGACGGGGTCGTGCTGGCCGTCATCATCGTGGTCCTGACCGTCACGGCCTGGATCACCGTCTATCAGCGTGTGATGTGCGTCTACCACGCCACCACACCCACGGATGCTCCGTCGTCGGCGGGTTCCGGACAGCCATCGGCACCGCTGTCCACGCCGTCGTACGACGCGCATCCCTTGCTCAAAGGAGATTAACGTCGTGCAGGGATCGTCATCCGATACGCGCACGCCGCCGCGTCCGGCCACCGGCAGACTCGGTGTGCTCACGCCCGGGCTCGGCGCCGTTGCTACTACCTTCATGGCCGGCGTCGAGAGCATCCGTCGCGGGTATTCCAAGCCCATCGGGTCGCTGACGCAGATGGCGACGATCAGGCTCGGGAAGCGCACCGACAACCGGTCCCCGCTGATCAAGGACTTCGTCCCGTTGGCCGGGCTGACCGATCTCGTGTTCGGCGCCTGGGACCCCATTCCCGACGACGCCTACACCGCGGCCAAGAAGGCCGGCGTTCTCGAGGCCGCGGATCTCGAGCGCGTGGCGGATTTCCTCAAGGGCATCAAGCCCATGCCGGCGGTGTTCGACAATCACTACGTCACCCGTATCAACGGCACCAACGTCAAGAAGGGCAAGACCAAGCGCGACCTCGCCGAACAGCTGCGCCAGGACATGCGCGACTTCAAGGCCCGGCACAAGCTCGACCGTCTGGTCATCGTGTGGTGCGCGTCCACGGAGATCTTCATCCGGCCGGGCCCGCAGCACGCCACCGTGGAGCAGTTCGAGAAGGCGATGGAGAACAATGACGAGGCCATCTCGCCCGCCATGCTCTACGCCTGGGCCGCGATCATGGAGGGCATCCCGTACGCCAACGGCGCGCCCAACCTCGCCGTGGACACGCTGGCGCTGCAGCAGTTGGCCAACGATCGCGGCGTGCCGATCTCGGGCAAGGACTTCAAGACCGGCCAGACGTGGTTGAAGACCGTCATCGCTCCGGCGATCAAGGCGCGCATGCTCGGCCTCGCCGGGTGGTACTCCACCAACATCCTCGGCAACCGCGACGGCGAGGTGCTGGACGATCCGCAGTCGTTCAAGACCAAGGAAGAGTCCAAGCTCAGCGTGCTGCACACCATCCTGCAGCCCGAGCAATACCCCGACCTCTACAAGGACTTCTCGCACGTCGTGCGCATCAACTACTATCCGCCGCGCGGCGACAACAAGGAAGGCTGGGACAACATCGACATCTTCGGGTGGATGGGCTACCCGATGCAGATCAAGGTCAACTTCCTGTGCCGCGACTCCATTCTCGCCGCGCCCATCGTGCTCGACCTCGCGCTGTTCTCGGATTTCGCGCATCGCGCCGGCATGAAGGGAATCCAGGAATGGCTGAGCTTCTATTACAAATCGCCGATGGCGGGTCCGGGCTTGCAGCCCGAGCATGATCTCTTCATTCAGCAGACCAAGCTGAAGAACACGCTCCGCCACCTCATGGGAGAGGAGCAGATCACGCACCTCGGGCTGGAGTACTACCAGCCGTGACGCGATTCGCGCGTGCGGTGGCGATGGCGGCAGCCGCGGCAGTCCTCGCGGCCTGCGGGGGAGAATCGCGTCCGCTGCTGCACCTCCCCTCCAAGAGCTACGACTTCGTCATCGAACCGTCGGACATCCCGCCGCACGCCCGCGAGAGCATCACGTACAAGGTGATCGTTCGCGATCGCCAGACCCAGCAGCCCATCGAGAACGGCGAGGGCCAGATCTTCGCCAACACGCGCGACGGCGCCAGCACGTGGGACGGCTTCACCAACGGCCCCGAGCTGGGGACCTATTACGGCAAACTCAACTTCGTGATCGCCGGCCAGTGGGCCATGGCCATCCGCTTCCGGCGCGACTCCCTGCACCCATTGGAGCGCGTCGACTGGATGCAGGACGTATTCAACGAACGCCCCGATTCCACCCCGTGATGCGACACTTCTACCGGAGTCATCTCGTTCCCGCCCACGTGGTCGCCGCCGCCGACCGGTTCTTTCCTGAATTGGGCCTGGCGAGCACGGCCACGGCCGCGCGGTCGCGCACCTATTCCGGCCCGCTCGGCGCGGCGCGCGTCAACGTCAGGGCCGAAGGGGGCCACTACACCTTCATCGAGGTCGACACCGACCAGATGGGGGAGAGTCGCCTCGACCGCAACGTGAAGCGTTTCTTTTTGTCGCTCCATCGCGAGGAAGATCCGCGGCACGTGCTCGAAGCGGCGTACTGAGGCGGCAACGGTGCACCACGCCGAAGACCGTCCCGGCGGCCAAGCGAACGCGCCCGCACGGCCCCCGGTCGAATCCGGTGGCGTTTGGCAGTATGTTGGATTGGGGTGCATCACGCTCACCGCCGGTCTGTTCGGCGGTGGCATGCTGGGCGTCTTCGCGGCCAAGATCGTGGGTTGGGCGACGCACTGCGTCGCCGACCCCAACACGGGCGCGCCCTGCGCGTGGGGAAGCTATTGGTTCATCGGAGCGGCGGCGGGTGCGATTGCATTCCCGACGACCGTCTTCGTACTGAGAAGCCGCGGCCGCGCCGCGGCTGCCAAATCGGACAGAGGGTGATCCCGTGGCCCGCATAGATGTCATCATGCCGCAGATGGGCGAGTCGATCGCCGAAGGCACGCTCTCGAAGTGGCTCAAGAAGGTCGGCGATGCGGTCAAGCGCGACGAACCGATCTTCGAGATCTCCACCGACAAGGTCGACGCCGAGATTCCGTCACCGGAGGCGGGGATAATCGCCGAGATCCTGGTCACCGAAGGCCAGACGGTGGCGGTGCAGACGGTCGTCGCACGGCTCGAGACCGAGAAGGGGGCCGTGGTCGACGCGGCTGCCCCGGCGCCGGCCCCCGCTGCCGTCGCGGCGGCGATTTCGGCCCCCGTGACCCCGGCCGCACCCGTCGCCCCGCCGCCTGTCAGCGCTCCGATGGTCCCTTCCGGCAACGGCCATTCCCTCGAGGAGCGGCTCCGCACCAAATCGTCACCCCTCGTGCGCAAGATCGCGGCCGAGCACGGCATCGAGATTGCGGCCATGACGGGCTCCGGCATGAACGGCCGCGTCACCAAGCGCGACCTCCTGCAGTACCTCGACTCGGGCGCGCCGCGCCCGTCGATGCCCGCGCTGCCGGGCGCCGCGCATGTCGCGCCTACCCCCGAGCCGTGGCCGGGGGACCGCGTGGAACCGATGAGCAAGATGCGCGCGCTGATCAGTGAGCACATGGTGGTCTCGCGGCACACGTCGGCCCACGTGACGTCGATCATGGAGATGGACTTCACGCGCGTGGCCCGCATCCGCGCCGTGCACAAGGCGGAGTTCGAGGCCACCACGGGACAGAAGCTCTCGTACATGCCGTTCATCATCCGAGCCACCGTCGACGCGCTCAAGGCGTTCCCGGTGGTGAACGCATCGGTGGCCGGGGCCAGCGTGATCTACCGGAAGCCGATCAACCTCGGCATTGCGGTGGCGCTCGATTGGGGCCTCATCGTGCCGGTCATCCGGAACGCCGACGACCTCTCGCTCAGCGGCGTCGCCAAGTCCCTCAATGATCTGGCCGGGCGCGCCCGAGCCAAGAAGCTCGATCCGCGCGAAGTCCAGGACGGGACGTTCACGATCACCAATCCCGGCGTGTTCGGATCGCTCACCGGCACCCCGATCATCAACCAGCCGCAGGTGGCCATCCTCTGCGTGGGGGCGATCGAGAAGCGGCCAAAGGTGCTCACCGGTCCCGACGGCGAGGACACGATCGCCATCCGCACCTGTTCCTACCTCTCGCTCTCGTTCGATCACCGGATCGTCGACGGCGCCGTGGCCGACCAGTTCCTCGGTCACATCAAGCGCACGATCGAGTCGTTCCCCGACTCCGCCCTCTGACATGCCGCGCGCGCTCACCGTTCAGCGTACTCTCATCCCGCCGCAGGAGCGCAAGCGGTACGCCGAACGCCTGGCGCGGCGGCGGGAGTACTACGCCAAGGCGAACTGCCACTTCTGGGTGTTCGAGGAGGAGGCGTTGCCGGGAGCCTTTCTGGAATTCTTCGAAGCCCCTGACGTCGAGACATTGACGCGCGCCCACGCCGGCGCGCCGGATCCTGTCCTCGATGCCGGGCGCGTCTACATTGAAGTGGAGTTGGACTAGATGCCCATCCGCACACTGAACGTGAACGGGAAGACGTGGCGCGTCATGCCGTCGGGCCGCGTCACGCAGAGCGACCACGACGAGTTCTCGCTGCTCTTCGTCACCGGCGCCGGCGATGACCGCGAAGTGCGCGTCACGCGCTACTCACCCCAGGGCGCCCGCTCGCGCCAGCAGTCCCTGGCGCAGATGAACGACGCGGAATTGCAGCGCCTGTTCGGGTATTCGCAGCCGAGCTTCACGTCGCCCGAAGCCGACTACTCGGCGTGACGACACCGGCCGGCGCCACACCCGGTGGGGAGCGCGCCGCGTACGTCGATCTCCACACCCACTCCACGGCATCGGATGGTGCGCGCTCGCCCACCGACGTGGTGGCCGCGGCGCACCAGGCAGGGCTCGCCGCCGTTGCACTCACCGACCACGATACGGTGGCCGGCATCGCTGAAGCCCAGGCCGCGGCCGCCGAACTCGGCCTCCGTCTCGTGGCCGGCGTCGAGTTGAGTGCCGTGGAAGGCGACACGGAAACGCATGTCCTGGGCCTGCACCTCTCGCGCGTCTCGGAGATCGAGGCCGGCCTGATCGCGCTACGCGAGATGCGCCGCCAGCGGGCCGTGCGCATCGTGCAGCGACTCAACGACCTGGGCGTGCGCATCAGCTTCGAGTCGGTCGTGGAGCAGGCGGCCGGCGGCGCGATCGGCCGCCCTCACGTGGCTCGCGCACTCGTCCAGGAAGGCTGGGCCACCGACCTGCGCGACGCCTTCGACCGCTATCTCGGCAACGGCCGTCCGGCATTCGTGGCCAAGGACCGGCTGACGATGATCGACGCCGTGGCGATGATCCACCGCGCCGGCGGCATCGCCGTGATGGCGCACCCCGGGCACACCGGCAGCCGGACACGGCTGGAATCGCTGGCCGCGCACGGCATGGATGGGGTCGAAGTGCTCCACCCCAGCCATAGTGCCGAAGACGTGGCTCGCCTGCGCGCGCTGACCGAGCACCTCGGGCTCGTGCCCAGCGGCGGGTCCGACTGGCACGGCTCCGAGGACGGTCCGCGTACGCTTGGTTCCATGCACGTGCCGCAAGGCTGGCTGGCGCGCCAGGACGCGTACCTCGCCGCCATGGCGGCGAGCGCCGTCACGTAGTCCGTCTACACCGGAGGGACGATGGAACTGCGCGGACGGGTGGCACTGGTAACCGGAGCCGGAAGGCGCGTCGGACGCGCCATCGCCGTCGGACTCGGCGCGCGCGGCATGCGCGTGGCCGTCCACTACCACGGCTCGCCGACCGACGCCGAGGAGTCGGTGCGTCTCATCCGCGCGGCCGGCGGCGAAGCCGAGCCTCTGCGCGCCGACCTCGGCGACCCGGGCGCGCCCGGGCCGCTCATCGATGCGGTGGTGGGCCGGTTCGGCACGCTCGACGTGCTCGTCAACTCGGCCGCGATCATGGAGCGCACGCCCTTCGGCCAGGTGACCGCCGGACAGTGGGAGCGCATCTTCGCACTCAATCTGCGCGCTCCGTTCTTTCTCGCGCAGGCCGCGGCACCCCACCTGGCGGGCGGCGCCGGCGGCGCGATCGTGAATATCGCGGACCTGGCGGCGTTCGAGACGTGGCCGGGCTATCTGCCGCACGGCCTCTCCAAACTCGGCGTCGTGCGGCTCACCGAGTCGCTGGCCCGGATCATGGCGCCTGCCGTGCGGGTGAACGCGGTCGCGCCCGGCAACGTGCTGCTCCCCGATGGCTGGAGCGACGCCGACGCCGAGCGGCTACGGTCCACCACGCCGCTCGCGCGGAACGGTTCCCCGGCTGACGTCGTGCAAGCGGTGGCGTACTTGCTCGAGGCGGACTTCGTCACCGGCGAGACGATCGTCGTCGACGGCGGCCGTCGTGTCCGCGGCTAACCCGCGGTTCTCCGCGCCGCAGGCGTTCGGCCGCATCACGGTGGTCGGGGGCGGATGCTATGGGGGGTATTACGTGCGCCAGCTCCGGCGCGCGGTGGCGGCCGGCGCGGTGCGGTGCGCTGGCGTGACCGTCGTGGATCGCGATGCCGCGTGCCCGGTCGCGCGCCGCGTTGGCGCCGGTGACCCGCTGGTCCGCGTGGAGATCGCCGATTGGCGCGCGCACTTCGCTCGCTACCTGGCGGCGGCGCGCCGCGACGGTGACGCCGCCGAGGATGCCATCGTGCCGTCGCCGCTCATGCCGCACCTGCTGCGGGACTGGCTCGTGGACGCGGCGCGCACGCGGTGGCCCGGCCGCGACGTAAGGGTGGCGCCGCTCCGGGCGACGCCTCACGTGCCCTGGGAGCGGGCCGCCCCCGACGGCACGCACTACGTGAGCTTCGCGACGTGGATGTGTCCCATCAACTGCATAGAACCGGCGGTGTGCCCGCATACCAAGGGACCTCGCGACTGGAGCATGGCGCCCGCGATCCGCGAATACGCGGCCGCTCAGGCCGACCCGGGTACGGCGCGGGAGCCGATCCTCTTCCAGTGCACCCACCGCGCGTACGGCGTCGGTATGATCGATGTGCGCGACGTGCTGGCCGCCGACGCGGCGATCGCCGCATCGGGCGCGATCGGCGCGCCCGTGGATGTGCTGGTGGGCACGGTGTCGCACTGCCACGGCGCGCTCAGCCGCGTCGTCGTCGCGGCGGAGCCCGCCGTCGGGCAATTGCCCTAGCAGGGCGGGGCCACGGTTCCCCTCGCCGAGCAAACCGGCGAGATTCCATACCTATGGTAACGCCGGCGACCATCGGCTGCGCGCCGGCCCAAACGGTGAGAGACCAGTGGCCCATACCTACGAATATGAGGTCGTGATCATCGGTGCCGGGCCCGCGGGCCTGTGCGCGGGAATGTACGCCGGTCGCGGCATGCTCAAGACCGTCGTCCTGGAGCGCGGCGCGCCGGGCGGCGAGTTGCTCAATACGGAGTTGATCGAGGATTATCCCGGCTTCGAACACATTCTCGGCTATGAACTGGCCCAGAAGTTCGCCGACCACGCGACCAAGTTCGGCGCCGAGTTGCGCACGGGGGTCGTCGTCATGTCCGTCAAACGGCGCGATGACGGCCAGTTCGAAACCATTACGGAGGAGGGCGACGTCTATCTCTCGCCGACGGTGATCGTCACGGCGGGCGGTACTCCCGTGAAACTCGGCATTCCCGGCGAGTTGGAATACGCCGGCAAGGGCGTGTCGTACTGCGCCGTGTGCGACGGGGCGTTCTTCCGCGGGCACACGATCGCCGTGGTGGGCGGCGGCGATGCCGCGGTGGAGGAAGCCGACTACCTCACGCGCTACGCGGACAAGGTGTATCTCGTGCACCGCCGCGGCGAACTGCGCGCCTCGAAGATCCTGCAGGAGCGCGCGTTCGCCAATCCGAAGATTGAATTCATCTGGAACACGATGGTCAACCGCGCCGTGGGCGACGACCATGGGCTGCTCCACCATCTCGAACTGCACGACACCGTGACGGGCGCGCACCGCGATCTGCCCGTTACCGGCCTGTTCATCTTCGTCGGGTTCAAGCCCAACACCGGGATCATCGGCGAGCACGTGGACCACGATGAATTCGGCTACCTGCGCACCGACTGGAGCATGCAGACATCGGTGCCCGGATTATTTGCAGCGGGCGACGTGCGCGTGCAGATCACGCGCCAGGTGACGACGGCGGTGGGCGATGCCACGACGGCCGCCATTGCGGCCGAGAAGTACCTCAAGGCACGGGCCGACGCCGCTACCCCCGTGGGCGCGGCCTGAAGATGCGGGTTCCGTGATCACGATTCGCTTCGAGACCGTTGGCCCGTTCCAGGAGAACAGCTACCTGGTCGTCGATGACGCCACCGAGCGTGCGGCGCTGGTCGATCCCGGGGACGAACCCGAGCGGCTGCTTGAAATGGTGGCCCGCTCGGGCGCGACGCTTGATGCCATCTGGCTCACCCACGCCCACCTGGACCACGTCGGCGCCATCAATGGCGTGCGGCGGGTGCATCCGGTGCCGGTGTTCCTGCATCCGCTCGACCGGCCGCTCTACGATCGGGCGGCCGAGATCGCGGCGGCCTACGGGGTCCCGCTCGAGCAGCCCGATCCCCCCGACCGCACGCTCGCCGACGGTGACGTGGTCACCGTGGGTGCGCTGCGCTTCAACGTGCTCCACACGCCGGGTCACGCGCCCGGCCACGTGGTCTTTGTGGGCCCCGGGCTCGCGCTCGGTGGTGACCTCCTGTTCCGGGGATCGGTGGGTCGCACCGATCTCCCATTCTGCAACGGAGCCGACATGGAGGCATCGCTCGCCCGCGTGAGCGCACTCCCCGGCGAGATCGTCGTCTATCCAGGGCACGGCCCGTCGACCACCATCGACGAGGAACTGGCGAACAACCCGTTCCTGAACGGGACGGCGATGCCGGTGCGGCGGTGACCATCACGGGGCGCAGCGCCGGGCTGGCGCAGGTCGCGCTGTCGGCGTGGTGGCTGGGCGCGGCGATCCTGCTCGCGGCGGCCGTGGCGCCAGCGGCGTTCGCAGTGCTGCCAACGCGCAGCCTGGCCGGCGACCTCGTCGGCCGCTTGCTTCCCGTGATCTTCTGGGCTGGCATGGCGGTGTTCGCGTCCGTCATGGTGTTGGGCGCGTGGACCGACACCGCCTCCAAGTACAAGCCGCGCGTGCTCGCCGCCGCCGTCGGCGGCACGGCGTGCATGATCGCCCAGTTCGTGGTCGATGGGATGATCGCGCGCCTGCGGGCGCAGGCCCACGGGCCGGTGGACGCCCTGGCGCCCACCAACCCGCTGCGGGTGGCCTTCGGCCAGTTGCACCTGTTCAGCGTCGTCCTGCTCGGCGTGGCGATGCTCGCGGCCGCCCTCGTGCTCGTGCTCGCCTTGCGCGGGCAGCGAGATCTATCAGTACACTGATAACCTTCCGTTGGCTTCCCTGACTGTGGTTCCTGCCATGACCTCCGCGACCCGCTCCGAAACGGATCCCCTCGGCCCGCTCGATGTGCCGGCCGATGCATATTACGGTGTTCAGACCCAGCGCGCGCTCGAGAACTTTCCCATCAGCGGTCTGAGGCCGCTCAGGGAATTCGTGCGCGCCGTGGTCTGGATCAAGAAGGCGGCCGCCCTCACACACAAGGAAACCGGCCGCCTCGACGCCAAACTCGCCGACGCCATTGCCGCCGCCGCCGACGAGGTGCTGGCCGGCAAGCTCGACGCCCACTTCGTGGTGGACGTGTATCAGGCAGGCGCCGGCACCTCGCACAACATGAACGTCAACGAAGTGCTGGCCAACCGCGCCAACGAACTGCTCGGCGGCAAGCGCGGGGCGTATACACCGGTGCACCCAAACGACCACGTCAACATGGCGCAGTCCACCAACGACGTGATCCCGACGGCCATCCGGCTGGGCGCCCTCGACCTGTTGACCGGCCTCGACCGCGCGTTCGGCGCACTGCGCGACACCCTGGCCGCCAAAGGCCGCGCATTCGACGACGTGCTCAAGTCCGGGCGTACCCACCTGCAGGACGCCATGCCGATTCGCCTCGGCCAGGAGTTCTCCGCCTACGCCGATACGATCGACCGCAATCTGGCGCGGATCCGGCAGGCCGCTGACTTCCTGCGCGACCTGGGCATCGGCGGGAGCGCTGTCGGAACCGGCGTGAACGTCGAGCCGGAGTATCCCGCCCTCATGAACAAGTACCTCAAGCAGATCACGGGGCTCGATCTCCGCGCGGGCAAGGACCGCATTCAACTCATGCAGAGCATGGGCGACGCCGCGGCCTTCTCGGCGGTCGTGAAAGTGCTCGCCCTCGACCTCAGCAAGATCGCGAGCGATCTGCGGCTCATGGTGAGCGGCCCGCGCACGGGCCTCGACGAGATCACGCTCCCCGCCGTGCAGCCCGGCTCTTCGATCATGCCCGGCAAGATCAATCCGTCCGTCGCCGAGATGGTGAACCAGGTCTGCTTCCAGGTCATTGGCAACGACGCCTGCGTGGCTGCGGCGGCCGAGCACGGCCAGCTCGAACTGAACGTGATGATGCCCGTGATCGCCCACAACGTGATGTTCTCCATGATCATCCTCACCAACGCCGCGGCCGCGCTCGACGTGCGCTGTGTGGCGGGGATCACGGCCAACCGCGAGCAGTGCGCGTACTGGCTGGAGCGCTCGGCCGCGCTGGCCACGGCGCTCGCCCCGAAGATCGGCTACTCCAAGGCCGCGGACATCAGCAAGCGCTCGGTCAAGGAGGGCGTGCTCATCCGGGATCTGGTGAAGCGCGACCAGGTGTTGCCGCCGGCCGAGATCGATGAGGTGCTGGATCTGCGGAAGATGACCGAGATCGGGGTGCCGGGTGGAAAGCACGGAGGCGCGTAGGCATTCCCGGGCTGGCCGGGCTGGGGCTCCCCTTTCCGAGGGGAACGCCGGGCATTAACGTCCTCTTGTGCGTATCACCACCCTGGCCGAATACGGCGTGATCTGCGCGCTACACCTGGCGAAGCGCAGCGACGAGGGGCCCGTCACGGGCCGCGACATCGCGGCCAGTGAGCGCCTGCCCGTGGACTACGTGGAGCAGATTCTGCTCCGGCTGCGCCGTGCCGAGATCGTCAAGAGCACCCGCGGAGCACGCGGTGGCTACGCCCTGGCGCGCCCAGCCTGCGACATCACGGTGCGCGACGTGATCGCGGCTTCCGAACTCACCACCTTCGACCTGCACTGCGTGTCGCATCCGGTCGAGGAGGAGCGGTGCTCGGCCGCCCACGAGTGCAGCATTCGCCCGGTGTGGCTCATGCTGCAGCAGAAGATCGACGAGGTGCTCGAAGGGGTGTGCCTCTCCGACCTGCTGCACCAGGAGCGCGAGGTCCGTACGCGCGTGGGCCTCTCCGAGATCGCCGAACTCGATCGCGGGCGCGGTCTCCCCGTGTTGCAGAACGGCTGAGCCGACCCGGCCAGGCGATCCCTCGATGCCGATCTTCGGACGGTGGAGAGCCGAACGCCAATTGCAGGAGCGCGCCGAGCGCTTCGTCTCGGTCCTGAACGCCCCGCCTGACGGCACCGACGTCGCCTGGCTGGCCGCGGTCGCGACCCGCGGCGACACCGATCACGCTGCCTGGGAATTGCGGTATGCGCGGCGCGCTCTCGGGCTGGTCAGCGCCCAGCGCGACGCGCTGGACGACCGAACCGGCGCGATCGTGGCACACACCATGGCGGCGGCCTTCGAGCGCGACCGGAACATCGGGCGCGACCGCCTCGAGCTGGCACATCGCCAGTTCAACGCACGGCTGAGCGCCTATCGCGACGCGGTGGGCGCGCGCGTCTCCGGCGCCACCCCGGCGCGCCTCGGGCGCACGCTGCTGGCCTTCGCCGGAGGCTCGTTTCGCGAGGTCGATGCCAACGTGACGCGGGCCGGCGACTTGCTGGCCGGCTATCTCCAGGCGGCCAACGACTCACTCCGCGAGATCTTCGGCACGGCCACGCTGCCGGAGCACGTGCCCCCCTCGGCCATCGAGCGGCACTGAGCACCCGCCCCAAAAAGCCGAGGCGCGCTCCGACTGGAGCGCGCCCATGAGATTGCGGCAGAGAATGCCGAAGGCGGGACTCGAACCCGCACGGGCTTGCACCCACTGGCTCCTGAAGCCAGCGCGTCTACCAGTTCCACCACTTCGGCGCGAACGCGGATATTATTGACGGCTGACCATGAAGTCAACGAACGAAGCCAACGACACCGTTTCGATTGCGAAGAACAAGCGCGCCCGCCACGACTATCACATTCTGGAGACGTGGGAGGCGGGGCTCGTGCTGACCGGCACCGAGGTCAAGTCGCTCCGCGACGGCAAGGCACAACTCGTCGATGCCTATGGCATCGTGAAGGATGGGGAGGTCTACCTGCTCAACCTCCACATTTCCCCCTACAAGCAGGGCAGCTACAATAACCACGAGCCCACCCGCACCCGCAAACTGTTGCTCCACAAGCGTCAAATCCGTCGTCTGATTGGCGCGGTGGAGCGCGAGGGACTCACCCTCGTGCCCCTGGATCTGTATTTCAAGCACGGGGTGGCCAAAGTGACGCTGGCGCTGGGCAAGGGAAAGAAGCTGCACGACAAGCGCGAAACGGCCAAAGCGCGGGACGCCGAGCGCGAGATGGCGCGCGTGGGGCGCACACGGTGATCGCCCTCGTCCTCGCCGCGTTCCAGCTCGCTGCCGCCATGCCGGTGCGACCGGCCCCCGTCGCCGACCGCATCGGGCCGGCGCGTGCCGCCATCGGGTCGGACGGCCATCCCCATCTCCAGGGCGACACGCCGGCCGTCGTCGTCGTCGATGCCGGACACGGCGGCGTCGACAACGGGATGAGTGGCCCGATCGGTGCCACGCACAAGATCTACGAGAAGAACATCACCCTGCAGGTCGCCCTCAAGCTCGGTCGGGCGCTCCAGGCCCGGGGGGTGAAGGTCGTCTACACACGCACCACCGACACGCTGATCAACCTGTACGATCGCGGCCCGATCGCCAACCGCGCCCACGGCAATCTGTTCATCTCGATCCACGTCAACGCGTCCAACCCCAAGTGGAAGGACGCCGCCACGGCCCGCGGGTTCGAAACCTATTTTCTGTCCGAAGCGAAGACCGAAGACGCCCGTCGAGTGGAAGCCATGGAAAACTCGGCGGCCCGTTTCGACAGCGGCAGCCCCGTGTCCAAGGGTGATCCGCTAAGTTTCATCCTCAGCGACATGCAGCAGAACGAGCATCTCCGCGAGTCGATGAAACTGGCCGAAACCGTGCAGGATCAACTGGGGGCCGTGGAGCCGGGCCCGGACCGCGGCGTCCAGCAGGCGGCATTCGTCGTCCTCGAAACGGCGTTCATGCCGGCCGTGCTCGTCGAGATCGGCTTCGGCACGAATCCGCAGGAGGCCGCGTTCATTTCCAACCCGCGGTCGCAGACCAAGCTCGCTGGTGCGATCGCCGATGCGGCCGTGGATTATCTCAACGCCTACCGGGCCGGCGTGAACGGTGTGGCGGATCGCGTCGCCGGCCGCCACCAATGAGCCCGGAGTCCGTGCTTCGCGTCAGCGCTGCCGGACTCGAATTCCAGAATCCCATCGTTCTTGCCGCCGGAACCGCCGGCTATGGGCACGAGGTGTCGGGCGTGACGGATCTCGCGGCCATCGGCGGGCTGGTCACCAAGGCGGTGAGCCTCGAGCCGCGCCAGGGCGCCCCCGCGCCGCGCGTAGCGGAGTTCGAGGGCGGCATGATCAACGCCGTCGGGCTGGCCAACCCGGGCGTTGACGAGGTGTGCCGCACGCACTTGCCGTGGCTGGAGGTCGCCCTGCCAGGCACGCGAAAACTCGTCAACGTGGTCGGCTTCGTGGTGGACGAGTTCGCCGAAGTCGTGCAGCGGCTCGAAGCGAGCGAGCACGCCGGCGGTGCGATCGACGGCTACGAGTTGAACGTGAGCTGCCCGAACACCAAGGCCGGCGGGATGGAGTTCGGCGCCGACGACACGGCCCTCGCCGCGGTCGTCATGCAGGTGCGACGTGTCACCCATCGGCCGGTGTTCGCCAAGCTCTCACCGGCGCTCGCCGACATCGCTCATACGGCGCGGGTCGCCGTCGACGCCGGCGCCCACGGGATCACCGTGGTGAACACGATCCCCGGATTGGTGGTGGATGTCGAAACGCGACGCCCGGCGCTGGGCTTCGGCACGGGCGGCGTGAGCGGCAGCGCGATCCTGCCCGTAGGCGTGCTCGCCACGTGGAAGGTGGCGCGGGCCGTGCCCGTGCCGGTGATCGGCCTGGGCGGCGTCCGCCACGCCACCGATGTCGTGCAGTACGTACTGGCCGGCGCGTCGCTGGTTGGAATGGGCACCGCGGCCATGCGCGATCCACGGCGGCCGGAGCGGGTGGTGCGCGATCTCGTCCGCTGGTGCGCGGCGCACGGCGTGGCCAATCTCGCCGACCTGCGCGGCACCTTGGAGTGGCCCGCATGACCACCCCCATCGTGGCGCTGGACGTGTCCCGCGTGGCCGACGCGCTGGCACTGGTCGACCGGCTCGACGGGCTCTGCGGGTTCTACAAGGTCGGCTTGCAGCTGTTCACCGCCGAAGGACCGGCGATCGTCCGCGCGGTGCGCGAGCGGGGGCGGGGAGCGGAGGTGTTCCTCGACCTCAAGTTGCACGACATTCCCAACACCGTGCGCGGCGCGGTGGCAAGCGCGGCCGCCCACGGGGCGCGGCTGGTGACGGTCCACGCCTCTGGCGGACGGGCGATGCTCGATGAGGCGCAGGCGGCGGCAGCGGCGGGCGGGTGTTCCCTGCTCGCGGTGACCGTGCTGACGTCGCTCGACGCGGCGGCGCTGGCCGCTGCCTGGGGACGTGACGGCGGCAGTGGGCGCACGCTCGATGTGGGGGACGAGGTGCTGCGGCTCTCGGCGGTCGCGGCCGCTGCCGGGCTGCACGGGGTGGTGTGCAGCGGGCGCGAGGCGGGAGCGGTACGGAGCCGCTTCGGCGGGCGATTGGCCACCCTCGTGCCGGGAGTGCGGCTCGCGGGGATGCCGGCGAACGATCAGGCTCGGGTGGTGACCCCAGGCGAAGCCGTGCTGGCGGGCGCGGCCTACGTAGTGCTGGGTCGCACGGTGACTGCGGCCGGCGACCCGCGGATCGCCATGGAGCGGGTGTTGGCGGAGCTCGCGGCCGAAGGCTCGTCGGGGGGCTGAGCGGCGGGTGTTTCACCGTTCACTGGCGGCTTGCGTCAAGTTGCAGCCCCAATTACTCTTAAGGTCTGGCCAGGAATTCCTGGATACGTGATTTTTCGTCCGGACCGGAGCTTCCGTGAAAGTACGCAGCAGCGTGAAGCCGATCTGCGAGCACTGCAAAGTGATCAAGCGGAACGGCGTGATCCGCATCATTTGCAAGCGCAACCCTAAGCATAAGCAGCGGCAGGGCTAATTCATGGCGCGAATCAGTGGAGTCGATCTCCCGCGTGAGAAGAAGGTCGAGGTCGGCTTGACCTACATCTACGGCATCGGCCGCAAGACGGCCGCCGCCATCGTCCAGAAGGCAGGCATCGATGCCGCGTTGCGCGTGCGCGACCTGTCGGATGGCGACGTCAACAAGCTGCGCCAGGTGATCGAGCGCGACCATAAGGTCGAGGGCGCGTTGCGCACCGAGGTGGCGATGAACGTGAAGCGGCTGATGGACATCGGCTCGTATCGCGGCATTCGGCACCGCCGTGGTCTTCCGGTGCGTGGCCAGCGGACGCACACCAACGCCCGCACCAAGAAGGGGCCGCGCCGCGCGATCGCGGGCAAGAAGAAGGTAACCAAGTAATCCTATGGCGACTGGCAAGAAGTCCAAGCGCGTCGTGGAGGCGGAAGGCATCGCCCACGTGAACGCCACGTTCAACAATACGATGGTCACGATCACCGACGCGCACGGGAACACCGTGTCCTGGGGTTCGTCGGGCAAGGCCGGCTTCAAAGGCTCCAAGAAGAGCACGCCGTTCGCGGCAACGGTCGCGTCCGAACAGTGCGCCCGGGAAGCGCTCAGCCTCGGCGTCAAGCGCGTGCATGTGCGCGTGCAGGGCCCCGGCAGCGGGCGTGAGTCGGCCATCCAGGCGCTGGCCTCGGCCGGACTGCAGGTGAAGTCGATCAAGGACGTGACGCCGATTCCGCACAACGGCTGCCGTCCGCCCAAGCGTCGGAGAGTCTGAGTCATGAGTCGGTATCTTGGAGCGAGTTGCAAGCTGTGCCGGCGCGAAGGGACCAAGCTGTTCCTCAAAGGCACCAAGTGCTTCACCGAGAAATGCCCCGTCGAGCGCCGTCCGTACGCGCCCGGGCAGCACGGCCAGAGCACGGCGCGCCGCCGCAAGGCGTCGGAGTACGCCAAGCAGTTGCGCGAGAAGCAGAAGATCAAGCGCATCTACGGGCTGGGCGAGCAGCAGTTCCGCAACATCTTCGAGAAGGTATCCTCGCTGCCCGGCGTGACCGGCCACAATCTGCTCGCCAACCTGGAGAGCCGGCTCGACAATCTCGTCTACCGGATGGGATTCGCGGCCAGCCGCAAGGCGGCGCGTCAGCTCATCCGCCACCGACACGTCGAAGTGAACGGCAAGACGGTGGACGTCGCGAGCTACACGGTGCAGCCGGGCCAGGAGATCCGCGTGCGCGAGAAATCGCGGGAGCTGGTCTTCATCCAGGCGGCGCTGGAGCAGTCGAGCCGCGGTGGCTCCCTCTCGTGGCTCGCCGTGGACAAGGAGAGCTTCAGCGGCCGTATGCTGGAGCGTCCCTCGCGGCCGAACATTCCGATCGCCGCGCAGGAGCAGCTGGTCGTGGAGTTGTACTCCAAGTAATGCGGTAGGAGCGTAGGACAGTAGGACACAGAGACTGCGCCGACGTTTGCCGTCCTACCGTCCTACGGGATGGTGGGGGAGAGGCGGTGTGGTGGAGCTGGGCAGTGCAGTGCAAGGGGTCGGGACCCTAACTCCCATTCGAGCTTGCCGCGCGTTAGGGGCGGGGCAGGGCGACGCCGGTGATTTCCCGGTCGGACCGAGGTATCAACTGACTATGAGCAATTCGATCGATCTTCGCGGACTCGTCCGCCCGCAACTCGTCGAATCGACGACGCGCGATGATAATCCGAATGTGGCCGAGTTCCGGCTCCAGCCGCTGGAGCGCGGCTTCGGGCATACCCTGGGCAACGCGATGCGGCGCATGCTGCTGTCGTCGCTGCGCGGCTCCGCCGTGTGGGCATTCCGCATCGACGGCGTGGTGCACGAGCACCAGACCATCGCCGGCGTCGTCGAGGACGTCCACCAGATCATCGGCAACCTCAAGACGCTCACCCTGATGCTCGACGACGAGGTGGAGGAGGCGGTGGTGCACATCGCCAGGTCCAAGGCCGGCGTCGTGACCGCGGCCGACATCCAGGCGGCGAGCGGCGTACGCGTCATCGACCAGACGCACCACATCCTCACCCTGCAGGATCACCGCGACCTGACGATGGATCTGTACGTCAACAAGGGCCGCGGCTACATGGAGGCCGACCAGCATCCGCTCGACCGCGGCCGCCCGGTGGACCTCGTGCGCATCGACGCGATCTACAATCCCGTGCGTCGGGCCAACTTCTCGGTCGCCGAGACCCGCGTGGGTCAGCGCACCGACTACGACCGCCTCACGCTCACCGTGGAGACGAACGGCACGATCTCGCCGTCCGAGGCCGTGAGCTACGCGGCCGCGCTGGCCCAATCGCACTTCCAGTATTTCGTGGACTTCGGCTCGCACACCTCGGCGCCGCTGGTGCCGTCGGCGGAGTCGACCGACGCCGACGCGGCGCGTCTGGCGCAGTTGCTCAAGACGCCGATCGACGACCTCGAGCTGTCGGTGCGGTCGGTGAACTCGCTCAAGAACTCCAGCATCCGGTCGCTCGGTGACCTGGTGCGGCAGACCGAGAGCCAGATTCTGCAGGTCAAGAACTTCGGCAAGAAGTCGCTCCAGGAGATCGCCGATCTGCTCGAGCGTGAAGGACTGAATTTCGGGATGCGGTTCGAGGAGAACGGCGACGGGGTGCGCGTGATGGATTGGGGCACGCCGCCGAGCCGGGCTGCCGCTGCGGCGCCCGACGACATGGAGGAGTAGGTCATGCGGCATGCCAACGCCGGCCGCGCGCTGCGCCGTACCGGTGAACAGAAGCGCGCGCTGATGCGCAACCTCGCGACCTCGCTCATCGAGCAGGGCGCGATCGAAACGACGGAAGCGAAGGCCAAGGAACTGCGGCCGTTCGTGGAGAAGCTGATCACCAAGGCCAAGGCCGGCACGCTGCACGCCCGCCGCCAGGCCGGACGGGACATCGCCAAGCGCGCCGCCGCGGACAAGCTGTTCCAGGAGCTGGGACCGCGGTACGCCAAACGTCCCGGTGGGTACACGCGCATCCTGAAGACCGGCCACCGCAAGGGTGACGGGGCGGAGATGGCGCGCATAGAGTTGATCGAGGGCTGAACCATGGCAATCCAGAGAAACCGCTGCTACTGCTGCGACAAGGGCGTCGCCTTCGGAAACAATGTCTCCCACGCCAACAACAAGACGCGTCGCACCTGGAAGCCCAACCTCCAGGTGGTGCGGGTGATGGGGGGCGATGGCAAGATCGTCAAGGTCAAGGTCTGTACGCGCTGCCTGCACGCCGGCAAGATCAAGCGGGCGCCGCGCGGCCGCGCGGCCTGAACCGTGGCGCCACGGGCCGCGATGAGGGGGGACCGCACCGCGGCTCCCCCTTTTTTCTTCACGCCTGACTTCACCACCACGATCCGCCCTCCCACCCCATGCCCACCGCGCTGATCACCGGCATCACCGGACAGGATGGCTCCTACCTCGCCGAGTTCCTGCTCGACAAAGGGTACCGCGTCGTGGGCGTCGTCCGGCGCAGCTCCACCACGCCGTACGAGCGGATCGCGCACCTCATCGACCGCGTCGAGTTGGTCTCCGCCGACCTGCTCGACCAGACGTCGCTCACCGACGTCATGGGCGACTGCAAACCCGACGAGGTGTACAACCTCGCCGCGCAGAGCTTCGTGCAGACCTCGTGGTCGCAACCCGTGCTCACCGGCGAATTCACCGCCCTCGGCGTGACCCGCATGCTCGAGGCGGTCAAGAAGGCGGCCCCGAACGCGCGCTTCTACCAGGCCAGTTCGAGTGAGATGTTCGGCAAGGTGGTCGAGTCGCCCCAGATCGAGACCACCCCGTTCTACCCGCGCAGTCCGTACGGCGTGGCCAAAGTGTACGGCCATTGGATCACGGTCAACTACCGGGAGAGTTTTGGGCTGTACGCGGTGTCGGGCATCCTCTTCAATCACGAGAGCCCGCGCCGCGGCCTCGAGTTCGTGACCCGCAAGGTCACCGACGGCGCCGTGCGCATCAAGCTCGGACTGGCCACGGAACTGCGGCTTGGCAACCTCGAATCGCGCCGCGATTGGGGCTACGCCGGCGATTACGTGGACGCCATGTGGCGCATGCTGCAGCGGGATGCCCCCGAGGACTATGTCATCGGCACGGGGCACACCTGGTCGGTGCGGCAACTCTGCGAGAACGCCTTCAGGGCCGTCGGGCTCGACTATCGCGACTACGTCGTCCAGGACCCGCGGTTCCTCCGGCCCGCCGAGGTGGACCTCCTCGTCGCGAACCCCGGCAAGGCGCGCCGCGAGCTGGGATGGGAACCGAAGGTCGGGTTCGCGGAGCTCATCGAGATGATGGTCCGGGCCGACATGGACCGGCACGCCCCGCCCGGCCGGAAGTGACCAGACGCGCGCTCGTCACCGGCGGCGGGGGGTTCGTCGGCCAGTGGATCGGTCGCGCACTGCTCGGCCAAGGCTGGGAGGTCTACGCCGCTGGTGTCGGGACCCCCGGGGCGCGCGTGCTGAGCCGCACCGAGCATCAGGCCATCCATTGGCTGACCATGGACGTGCGCTCGCGGCAGGACGTGGCGGGCGCCCTCGACGAGAGCCGGCCCGACGCCGTCCTCCACCTGGCCGGAATCAGCTACCTGCCGAGCGCCGCCGACGCACCCGCCGAGGCGTGGTCGGTGAACGTCCTGGGCGCCGTGACCCTGCTGTCCGAGGTGACGCGGCGTCGGGCGGTCGGAGCGCTCGATCCGCGCGTGCTCGTGGTCGGAAGCGCCCAGCAGTACGGGCGCCACGATGCGGCGGAACTGCCCCTCTCCGAGACGGCAGAGCAGCGGCCGCTCACCGTGTACGCGGCGTCCAAGGCGGCACAGGAGATCGCCGCCCTCCAGGCTTTCCGCGCCGACGGCGTTCAGGTGCTCACGACGCGGAGCTTCAATCACTCCGGCGTGGGGCATGACGACCACTTCCTGCTCCCCGCGCTGGTCCGGCGGGTGCTGGCCATCCGCCGCGGCGCTCGCGACACGATCCGTATCGGGAACGGCGACACGATCCGCGACTATCTTCATGTGGCCGACGTGGTGGATGCCTACCTGGCGTTGCTCGACCGCGGGACGCCGGGCGAGGCCTACAACGTCTGCAGCGGGGAAGGGGTGGGGGTGCGCGAATTGACCGAATGCGTGCTGGATCGGGCAGGGGTGAGCGCCGAGATTTCGAGCGACCCGTCGCTGCAGCGTTCGGAGGACGTGCCGGCGCTGGTGGGCAATCCCGAGAAGCTGATCCGTGCCACCGGGTGGCGACCGCGCCTTACCCGCGACGATATCATCGACGATCTATTTCATGCCGCGACGCTCTGACATCCATCGCATTCTCGTCATCGGATCGGGCCCGATCGTCATCGGGCAGGGAGCGGAGTTCGACTACTCGGGCACCCAGGCCGCCAAAGCGCTCAAGGAAGAGGGCTACGAGGTCATTCTCGTGAACTCCAATCCGGCGACCATCATGACCGACCCCGAGGTGGCCGATCGCACGTACATCGAGCCGGTGACGCCCGAGTTCGTGGAGCTGATCATCGAGCGCGAGAAGCCCGACGCGCTGCTTCCCACGATGGGCGGCCAGACGGCCCTCAACGTGGCGATGGCGCTGGCCCAGTCGGGGGCGCTCGCGCGGCACGGCGTGGAACTGATCGGAGCCAAGGAGCGCTCGATCGCGATCGCCGAGGACCGCAAGCTGTTCGGCGAGGCGATGGCGCGCATCGGCCTGGCCGTGGCCAAGGGCGGCATCGCGACGAGGCTGGACGAGGCGCTGGAGATCGTCGAAGAGACGGGGTTTCCGGCGATCATCCGCCCCTCGTACACGCTGGGTGGCACGGGCGGCGGCATCGCCTACAACCGCGACGAGTTCGAGGACATCGTGCGGCGCGGGCTCGACGAATCGCCCACCACGCAGGTGCTCATCGAGCGCAGCGTGATCGGATGGAAAGAGTTCGAACTCGAGGTCATGCGCGATCACGCCGACAGCGTGGTCATCGTGTGCTCGATCGAGAATCTCGATCCGATGGGCGTGCACACCGGCGACTCGATCACCGTGGCGCCGGCCATGACGCTCACCGATCGCGAATACCAGGTGATGCGCGACGCTGCGGTGGCGATCATCCGCGAGGTGGGGGTGGAGGCCGGCGGCTGCAACATCCAGTTCGCCGTCAATCCGCGCGACGGGGAGATGCTGGTGATCGAGATGAACCCGCGCGTGTCGCGGTCCTCGGCGCTGGCGTCCAAGGCCACGGGGTTCCCGATCGCGCGCATCGGCGCCAAACTGGCCGTGGGCTACCGCCTCGAGGAGATCCCCAACGACATCACGAAGACCACGCCGGCGAGCTTCGAGCCGGTGCTCGACTACGTGGTGGTGAAGATCCCGCGGTTCGCGTTCGAGAAGTTCCCCCATGCCAATCCGTATCTCACTACGCAGATGAAATCGGTGGGCGAGGCGATGGCGATCGGGCGCACGTTCAAGGAGGCGTTGCAGAAGGGACTGCGCGCGCTCGAGATCGGGCGGCCGGGATGGACGGTGGCGCCGCGCCCGGTGGACGACCGGCTGCCCGACGACAGTGACGCCGCCCTGGCCGGCGCCCTGCGGCAGCCAACGCCGGAACGGATCTTCCAGATCAAGCGCGCGTTCGTGGCCGGCATGTCGGTGGCTGACGTGGCGGACCTCACCGCGATCGACCCGTGGTTCCTGCAGCAGATGCTCGAATTGGTGGATGCCGAGCAGTGGTACCGTGGATGCGCCTCGGTGGGTGCGTTCGAGATGCGGCGCATGAAGCGCATGGGATTCTCGGACCGCCAGTTGGGGGCGCTCCGGGGCGAGACCGAGCACGCGGTGCGCGCGCACCGGTGGGCGCTCGGCGTGCGGCCCTCGTACAAAATGGTCGATACGTGCGCGGGAGAATTCCCGTCGTCCACGCCGTACCTGTACAGCTGCTACGACGAGGAGACCGAAGCGCCGAAGAGCGGGCGCAAGTCGGTGATCATTCTGGGCAGCGGTCCCAACCGGATCGGGCAGGGGGTGGAGTTCGACTACTGCTGCGTGCGGGCCGCGATGGCGTTGCGCGAGCAGGGGTACGAGACGATCATGATCAACTCCAACCCCGAAACCGTCTCCACCGACTTCGACACATCCGACAAACTGTACTTCGAGCCGCTGACGCTGGAGGACGTGCTGGAGATCGTCCAGCGGGAGGAGCCGGTGGGGGTGATCGTGCAACTCGGTGGGCAGACCCCGCTCAAGTTGACGCGCCCGCTCGAGGCCGCCGGCGTCACGATCCTCGGAACGTCGCCCGACGCCATCGACATCGCCGAAGATCGGCGGCGGTTCGAGAAGATCGCGCGCGAGGTGGGGCTCACCCAACCGCCCAATGGCACGGCGACCAACGTCGAGGAGGCGGTCGCGGCCGCCCAGCGCATCGGGTATCCGGTGCTGGTGCGACCGTCGTACGTGCTGGGCGGGCGCGCGATGCAGATCGTCTACGATGCACCGTCGCTCGAGCACTATTTCGACACGGCGGTGAACGTGTCCGAAGACCGCCCGGTGCTCATCGATCGCTTCCTCGAAGACGCGTTCGAGGTGGACGTGGACGCGATCTCCGACGGCACGCGGGTGGTGATCGGCGGCATCATGCAGCACATCGAGGACGCCGGCATCCACTCCGGCGACTCGGCGTGCGTGCTGCCGCCGTACCTGGTCACCGAGCAGGACATGGAGGTCATGCGCGAGCAGACGGCGGCCATGGCCCGCGCGCTCGGCGTGGTGGGCCTGATGAACGTGCAGTACGCGATCAAGGACCACGTGGTGTACGTCCTCGAGGTGAATCCGCGGGCCAGCCGCACGGTGCCATTCGTGTCCAAAGCGATCGGCGTGCCGTTGGCGTCGCTGGCGGCGCGCGTGATGATGGGCGAGACCCTCGACGACATCGGGTTCACCGAGGAAGTGGCGCCGGGTTACGTGTCGGTGAAAGAGGCGGTGTTCCCGTTCAGCAAGTTCCCTGGCACCGACCCGGTGCTCGGCCCCGAGATGCGCTCGACCGGCGAGGTGATGGGGATCTCGGATTCGTTCGGAACCAGCTTTGCCAAGGCCCAGTTGGCGGCGGGGAACGGGCTCCCGCTCGACGGGACGATCCTCGTGACGGTCAACGACACCGACAAGCCGACCGTGACGCCGATCGCGCGGCGGTTCCAGGAGATGGGGTTCCGCCTGCTCGCCACGCGCGGGACGGCGCGTTACCTACGCCAGCGCGGTATTCCGTCGGACGCCGTGTTCAAGGTGCACGAAGGGCGACCCAACTGTCACGACCTCATCCTGAACGGCGACGTGCAACTCTTGGTGAACACGCCGCTCGGGAAGCACGCCCAGGCCGACGACTACACGCTGCGCCAGGCGGCGATCCGCAACCACGTGGCATACACGACCACGATGTCGGCGGCGAGCGCGGCCAGCGACGCCATCCTCGCCCTGCGGTCGCGCCGCCCGGCGGTGAAGTCGCTCCAGGAATGGCAGGCTGAACTCCGGGTGGAAGCATGAGCGACGCTCCGTTCATTCACGAGAGTTCCTATGTGGACGAGGGGGCCCAGGTCGGCCGCGGCACGCGCATCTGGCATTTCTGCCACGTGCTGGGCGGCGCGGTGATCGGAGAGCGGTGCAGCCTGGGCCAGAATGTCGTGGTCATGAACGGCGTGCGCATCGGGAACAACGTGAAGATCCAGAACAACGTCTCGGTGTACGAGGGCGTGGTGCTGGAGGACGACGTGTTCTGCGGGCCGTCGATGGTGTTCACCAATGTCGTCAACCCGCGCAGCCACGTCACGCGCAAGCACGAGTACAAGACGACACGCGTGCGCCGGGGTGCGTCGATCGGAGCCAACGCCACGATCGTATGCGGGGTGACGCTCGGCGAGTACGCGTTCATCGGTGCTGGCGCGGTGGTGACACGCGACGTGCACCCGTACGCCCTCATTGCCGGAGTACCGGGGCGCCGCATCGGCTGGATGTGCCAGTGCGGCGAACGGCTTCCCGACGTGGGCGCCGGCACCTGCCCGGCCTGCGGCACCACCTACGAGCGCCACGGCGAGGGGATCCGGCCCGCCGCGGCGCGCGGCTCCTGACCCCCGGCCAATGACCCATCGAACGTTCGACATCGCCGTCGTCGGCTGCGGCCGCATCAGCAAGAACCACTTCGACGCCATCGCCAAGACCGATGGGTTGCGGCTGGTCGCCGTGTGCGACGTGGACGCGGAACGGGCACGGTCGGCCGGTGAGGAACACGGCGTACCGTGGTTCACGTCGTACGAGGAACTGCTCGGTGGCGTGGCGTGCGACATCGTCACGCTGTGCACGCCCTCCGGGCTGCACGCTCCGCAAGGCATTCTGGCGGCGCGGGCCGGCCGGCATGTGCTCAGCGAGAAGCCGATGGCCACTTCCCTGGGCGCGGCGGACGATCTCGTGGAGGCTTGCGACGCCGCCGGCGTCCAACTGTTCGTGGTCAAGCAGAACCGGTTGAATCCGCCCATCCAACTGTTGCGCCGGGCGGTCGACAAGGAGCGGTTCGGGCGCATCTACATGGCAAACGTCACGGTGCGGTGGCAGCGCCCGCAGGAGTACTACGACGCGGCACCCTGGCGTGGCACGTGGGAGTTCGACGGCGGCGCGATCATGAACCAGGCCTCGCACTACGTGGATCTGATGCAGTGGCTCGTCGGCCCGGTGGAAAGCGTGGTCGCCAAGACGGCCACGCAGGCGCGCCGCATCGAGGCCGAAGATTCCGGGGCCGCAGTGCTCCGGTTCCGGTCCGGCGCCCTCGGGGTGATCGAGGTCAACGTTCTCACCTACCCCCGTAACCTCGAGGGCTCCATCACGATCCTCGGCGAGAAGGGGTCGGTGAAGGTCGGCGGCACCGCCGTGAACAAGGTCGAACATTGGTCCTTCGCCGAGTATGACGACGACGACAAACTGGTGGAGTCGGTGAACACGTCCCCGCCCAACGTGTATGGGTTCGGGCACCTGGGCTACTATGGCAATGTGCTCGCCGTGCTGCGGGGCGAGGCCAAGCCGGATACGGACGGGCGGGCGGGGCGGAAGTCGCTGGAACTGGTCTTGGCTATGTACGAGTCGGCCCGGACGGGGGCGACGGTCCCGATCCCGCTTCGCAGCGGAGCGTAGGACGGGGCCGTCCATCGGGAAGCCGACAAGAAACACGCCGGGAGCATTCCGATTGACCTCCACCGGCGGCCCGACGAAGTTTCGAAGTCCTTTGTACTTGCGGCGCTTTCGAAAGTCTGAATTCCACGGCCCGGACTCCGGGCACTGCCCCATGTGACCATGCCCGTTCCCCTGTTGGACCTGCGCGCGCAGCACGCCACGATCAAGGACGATGTCGTGAAGGTGCTGCTGGAGTTGGTGGACTCTCAGTCGTTCATTCTCGGCGCTCCGGTGGAGCGGTTGGAGCGCGAGGTCGCCGAACTGTCGCACACGCCCTACGCGGTGGGCTGCGCCAGCGGCACCGACGCCCTTCTCCTGGCGCTCCGCGCGGTGAACGCCGGCCCTGGCGACGAGGTGATCACCACCCCGTTCACCTTCTTCGCCACCGCCGGCACCATCCACAACGTGGGCGCGACGCCCGTGTTCGTGGACATCGAGCCCGACACGTTCAACATCTCGGTGGACGCGATCGCCAGGGCGATCACGCCCAAGACCAAGGCCATCGTGCCCGTGGACCTGTTCGGCCAGATGGCCCCGATGGAAGCCATCGCGCAGGTGGCGAAAGGCATCCCGGTGATCGAGGACGCGGCGCAATCGATCGGCGCGCGCCGGATGATCGACGGCGAGTGGCGCCTGGCCGGTGAGGTGGCGACCATCGGAACGTTCAGCTTCTTCCCGTCGAAGAACCTGGGCGGGTACGGGGACGGCGGGATGATGGTGACCCACGACAAGGCTCTGGCCGAGCGGCTCAAGCGCCTGCGGATGCACGGCGGCTCGCGACAGTACTTCCACGACGAGGTCGGGTACAACAGCCGGCTCGACGCGCTGCAGGCCGCGGTGCTCTCGGCCAAGCTGCCGCATCTCGCCGCATGGAGCGCCAAGCGGCGCGCCAATGCAGCGTACTACAACAAGGCGCTGGCCGGCGTCGCCCAGGTGAAGACACCGGTGATCGATCCGGCCAACGAGTCGATCTTCAATCAGTACACGCTGCGTTGCGAGCGGCGCGACGAGTTGCAGGCACACCTCAAGACGCGTGGCATCGGCACGTCGGTCTACTATCCACTGCCGCTCCACCTCCAGCCTTGCTTCGCCTACCTCGGCTTCCAGGCCGGGGCCTTCCCCGAGTCGGAGCGGGCGGCACGTGAGGTGCTGTCGCTACCCATCTATCCCGAGTTGACCATGGCCCAACTGGACGAGGTCGTGGGGGCCGTCCGAACATTCTATGGAGCCTGACATGTCGAAGCGCGCGCTGTTGGACAAGATCGATCGCCGCGAGGTGGTGATCGGAGTGATCGGCCTCGGCTACGTCGGGCTGCCGCTGGCCATTGAGTTTGCGAAGGCCGGGCTGCGCGTGGTCGGCTACGACATCAGCGATCGTGTGATCGGGATCCTCAACCGGGGCGAGTCGCACATCAAGGATGTGACGTCGGCGGATGTCGCGGCCATGCTCGCCGCCGGCCGGTTCACGGCGACGACCGACGAATCGCGACTGGCCGAGGTGGACGCGATCTCGATTGCCGTGCCCACGCCCCTCGTCAAGACGCGCGACCCGGATATGAGCTACATCATCGCGGCGGCCGAGACGATCGGCCGCCACGTCCACGCCGGCCAGTTGATCGTGCTCGAGAGCACGACGTATCCCGGCACGACGCGCGAACTGCTCAAGCCGATGCTCGAGCAGTCGGGCCTCACCGTGGGCAGCGACGTGTTCCTCGCGTTCAGTCCGGAGCGCGTGGATCCAGGCAATCCGCGATTCCACACCGGCAACACGCCCAAGGTCGTGGGCGGCGTCACGCCGGCCTGCACGGAGGTCGCGGCGGCGCTGTACCGGGTGTGCATCGAGAGCGTGGTCGAGGTGTCGAGCGCCGAGACGGCGGAGTTGTCGAAGTTGCTCGAGAACACCTTCCGTTCGGTGAACATCGGGCTGGCGAACGAGATGGCGATCATGTGCGACAAGCTGGGCGTCGACGTGTGGGAGGTGATCGAGGCGGCCGCCACGAAACCGTTCGGCTTCATGAAATTCACGCCCGGGCCCGGCATCGGCGGCCACTGTATCCCGCTCGATCCGCATTATCTCGCGTGGAAGATGCGCACGCTCAACTACAAGACGCGGTTCATCGATCTGGCGAGCGAGATCAACAGCCAGATGCCTGCCTACGTGGTGGAGAAGGTGGCGCAGGGGCTCAACGACCGGCGGAAGGCGGTGAACGGCAGCCGCGTGCTGGTGCTCGGGGTGGCGTACAAGCAGGACATCGACGACCTCCGGGAGAGCCCGGCGCTGGACGTCATCCGGCTGCTCGAGGCCAGCGGCGCCGACGTCGCGTTCCACGATCCGCACATCAACATGTATCGCGAGGACGACCACGAGAAGTTCGGCGTCGCCCTGACCGACGCGGAGCTGGAATCGGCCGACGCGGTGGTGATCGTGACCGCCCATGCCGCCGTCGATTACCAGCGGGTGGTCGACCACGCCGACCTGGTGATCGACAGCCGCAATGCCACGGTCCGGACTCGTCCGTCGCGGGCACGCGTCGTGACGCTGGCCACCGTGCGCGAGTCCGATGCGTTCTCGGAGGCCGGCCGCTGAGGCGCCCGTCTATCGCTCCTCTCTCGCCCTCGTCGAATGAACATCACTGTTGTTGGATCCGGATATGTGGGGCTCGTGGTGGGTGCCTGTCTCTCCGAGACGGGCAATGCCGTGGTCTGCGCCGACGTGGACGCGATCAAGATCGACGGCCTCAAACGGAACGTGCTGCCGATCTACGAGCCCGGGCTGGAGAGCTACGTCGAGCGTAACCAGCGCGCCGGCCGGCTTCGCTTCACGACCGAGGTCGGCGATGCGATCGCCACGGCCGACGTCGTGTTCATCGCCGTGGGCACGCCGCCCGACGAGGACGGCTCGGCCGACCTGCGGCACGTGCTGAACGTGGCCACGGAGATCGGCAAGCACATGAAGCGCGAGCTGGTGGTCGTGACCAAGTCCACCGTCCCGGTGGGCACGGCGGCCAAGGTCTCGGCGGCGGTCGGCGAGCACGCGCAGTTCCCGTATCACATCTGCAGCAATCCGGAATTCCTCAAGGAAGGCGCGGCGGTCGACGACTTCATGAAGCCGGACCGCGTGGTGATCGGGGTCGAGACCGACGAGGCGCGCAGCGTCATGGCCGAGTTGTACGCGCCGTTCGTGCGCACCGGGCGACCGATCATCTTCATGGATATCCCTTCGGCCGAGATGACGAAGTACACGGCCAACGCCATGCTTGCCACACGCATCTCGTTCATGAACGAGATCGCCAACCTGTGCGAACGCGTCGGCGCCAACGTCGATCTGGTGCGCAAGGGTGTGGGGAGCGACGACCGCATCGGGCCGGCCTTCCTGTTCCCCGGCCCGGGCTACGGTGGCTCCTGCTTTCCGAAAGACGTGAAGGCCCTCGTTCATACCGGCGGGCAGTTCGGCTCGCCCCTCGAGATCCTCACGGCCGTCGAAGCGGTGAATGACCGGCAGAAACTCCGATTGTTCGACAAACTGAAGCAGGCGCTCGGCGACGGACTGCGCGGGGCGCGGGTGGCCGTGTGGGGGCTGGCGTTCAAGCCGAACACCGACGACATGCGTGAGGCCCCGGCGCTCGTCCTCATCGACGCCGTCCTCGCCGCGGGCGGCACAGTGGTGGCCCACGACCCCGCGGCAATGGACGAAGCCAGGCGCCGACTCGACGATCGCATCGCGTTCGCCGAGACGGGGTACGCGGCGCTCGACGGTGCAGACGCGCTGGTCGTGGTCACCGACTGGAACGAATACCGGCACCCCGACTTCGGGCGGATCAAGCAGGCGCTACGCCGGCCCGTGGTCGTGGACGGACGTAACCTCTACGACCCGGGCAAGATGCGCGCTCTCGGATTCCAGTACCTGTCCATCGGCCGCGGAGTGGGGCCATGAGAATCGTCATCACTGGCGCCGCGGGATTTCTCGGCTCGCATCTCTGCGACCGGTTTCTGGCCGATGGGCACACGATCGTCGGGATCGACAATTTCGTCACCGGCCATCCGGACAACATCGCGCATTTGATGGGCGAGTCGCGGTTCGAATTCGTCCGCCACGACATATCCACGTTCACCTACGTGGCCGGCGACGTGGACGGCGTGCTGCATTTTGCCTCGCCGGCCAGCCCGATCGACTATCTCGAGTTGCCCATCCAGACGCTCAAGGTGGGATCGCTCGGCACGCACAACGCGCTGGGGTTGGCCAGGGCGAAGGGGGCCCGGTTCCTGATGGCCTCGACGTCCGAAGTATACGGCGACCCGCTCGAGCACCCGCAGCGCGAATCCTACTGGGGAAACGTGAACCCGGTGGGCCCCCGCGGTGTCTATGATGAAGCCAAGCGGTTCTCCGAAGCGATGACCATGGCCTATCACACCTATCACGGGCTCGATACCCGCATCGTCCGGATCTTCAACACGTACGGCCCCCGCATGCGGCCGCGCGACGGGCGCGTGGTGTCGAACTTCATCGTGCAGGCCCTGAACCACGAGACGATCACGATTTACGGCGAGGGCCGGCAGACGCGCAGCTTCTGCTACGTGGAGGATGAGGTCGAGGGGATCTTCCGGCTGTTCATGAAGGGCGACCACATGCCCACGAACATCGGCAATCCCACGGAGCACACGGTCACGCAACTCGCCGAGACCGTGAAGGACCTCACCGGCAGCCCGGCGCCGATCGAGCACCGGCCGCTGCCCGTGGACGACCCCCGGCTGCGCCAGCCCGACATCACCCGGGCACGGACGATGCTGGGATGGGAGCCCCGGATCGATCTGCGCGAGGGGCTGGGTCGGACCATCGCGTTCTTCCGGTCGCTGATGGGGACGTCGCGCATGGCGGCTCGCGATCCGCGGCCCGCGCGGAAACCGGGCGCGTGAGGGTGCGCCCCGGGCCCGCGGCCCGCTATCTTTCCCACCCTATGCATCGACAGACCCGCGGACTCGTCGCGGCGCTGGCGCTGGGGCTGGCCGCTGCGGCCTGCCGGCCGGCCTTCGTCGTCACGAAGTTTCCGACCAACGAGGCGCTGTTCAAGGCCTCGCTGACCGAATTCAATCAACACCGCTGGGACAACGCCGTCGAAGGATTCGACAAGTTGACCCTCGATCTCGGTGTGCGCGATACGCTGCTCGTGCCCTCGTACTGGTACCTCGGGCTGGCGCACGAACGGGCCGGCGACGACCTGCTCGCCGCCCAGGCCTTTTCGCGGCTCGTCGAATCCTTTCCGGACGACTCCCTGGGACCACGC
The DNA here is from genome assembly GCA_035533015.1 of Gemmatimonadaceae bacterium. NCBI lineage: Bacteria > Pseudomonadati > Gemmatimonadota > Gemmatimonadia > Gemmatimonadales > Gemmatimonadaceae > Gemmatimonadaceae bacterium. The sequence continues at coordinate 86,071 of DATLUQ010000013.1, forward strand.
GCGGCGCTTGAAGCCGGACGCAGCTACCAGCGGCTCTGGCGTGATCCGTCGCTCGACCAGACGTACGGTCTGACCGCGCTTCAGACGTACACGATGCTCATCCAGCTCTACGCCCAGACCGATACCATCGTCGCCGATTCCGCGCGAACTGACATCGCCAAGCTCAATGAATGGTTCGCCACCAAGGACTACGACACCGGAATGTTCTACTTCAAGAACAAGGCCTGGGACTCGGCGATCCTCTACTTCAAGAACGTCGTTCAGAAGTGGCCCGAAACGGAGCACGCGCACCTGGCGATGCTGCGGCTCTCGCAAGCCTACCGGACGATCAATTACACCGAGGACCTCGCCGACATCTGCAAGCAGATGCGATCGCTGTATCCCGGCGATTCCAGAGTCGGCGCCGACTGCCGCGGCGTGAAGTCCCCCGGCGATACCACAGCGGCCATCGGGCCGGCCCGGCGCCCGGCGGCGGGCCCGCTACCGCGGCTCTCGTTGCGGCGCTGACCGATGCGCCTCGGCGTCCTCGGTGGCAGCTTCGACCCTCCCCACGTCGGGCACCTGCTGGCGGCGAGCGATGCCTTCGAAGAACTGGCGCTCGATCGGCTGGTGTTCGTCCCGGCGGCCGCGCAACCGCTCAAGGCGGCGCGTTTCGTGGCCTCCCCTCAGCACCGGCTGGCGATGGTGCACCTGGCCGTCGACGGGGATCCCCGATTCTCAGTGTCTGCCATCGAAATCGACCGCGGGGGGTTATCTTACACGGTTGACACTTTGGCGGCATTTGCCGAGCGGTATCCGAACGCGGAGCGGGTCTTCCTCGTCGGAGCGGACGCCTTCGCCACCCTCGCGCATTGGCGCGAGCCGGCGCGGATTGCCCGGTTGGCTCGGCTGGCCGTCATGGGGCGGGTGGGGGTCGAGATCGCGCCACCGCCGGCGGGCGTGCCGGCCTCGGCCGTGATCCCGCTGCAAACGCGGCGAGTCGACGTGTCGTCCACCGAGATTCGCGAGCGGGTGCGGCTGGGCAAGCCGCTCCGCGGATTTGTGACCGAGGCCGTGGCGGACTTCATCACCACGGCTGGGCTGTACCGACAGGGGACTGCATGATCAAGCGAGTCATCTCCGCCGTCGTGGGCAACCGCCACGACCGGGAGCGCAGGAAGATCCAGCCGATCGTCGATGCGATCAACGAGCACGACGAACGGCTGCAACGCGTATCGGAGCAGGAACTTCGCTCCCAGACGCAGAAGTTTCGCGACGTCATTCGCCAACGCACCGAAGCGCTCGAGCAGCGGGCTGCCGAGCTGCGCGAGGCCAAGCACCACGCCAGCGAAACCCTCGAACGCGAACGGATCGACGACGAGTTGAGCGGTGCCGACGGCAAGGGCGGCGTCGAAGGGAAACTCCGCGATGCCACCGCCGAAGTGCTCGACGAACTGCTCCCCGAAGCGTTCGCCACCGTCCGGGTGGCGTGCCGGCGTCTGCTCGGGACGACGGTCCTCGTCACCGGGCACGAGATGGAATGGAACATGGTGCCGTATGACGTGCAGCTCATGGGCGGCATCGAGCTGCACCTCGGAAAGATCGCCGAAATGGCGACCGGTGAAGGCAAGACGCTCGTCGCGACGCTCCCGTTGTATCTGAACGCGCTGCCCGGCAAGGGCGCGCACCTCGTGACCGTGAACTCCTACCTCGCCCGCCGCGACGCGCAGTGGATGGGGCACGTGTACAAGTACCTGGGGCTCACCGTCGCCTGCCTCGACGACACCGAGCCCGGCACCGCCGAGCGCCGCGCCGCATACTTCGCCGACATCACCTACGGCACCAACAACGAGTTCGGCTTCGACTACCTCCGCGACAACATGGTCGTGCAACTCGACCAGCGCGTGCAGCGGGCCCACGTGTACGCGATCGTCGACGAGGTGGACTCGGTGCTCATCGACGAGGCGCGCACCCCGCTCATCATCTCGGGGCCCGTGGGCAACGACAACGACGGGCGCTACTTCGAGCACAACGCCGCCGTGGCCCGGCTGTCACGCAAGCAGACCGAACTGGTCAACACCCTGGTGGGCGACGCCGAACGCGACCTCGCAACCGGAGATACCGCGGCTGCCGGCATGAAGCTCTACAAGGCGCAGCTCGGCGGCCCCAAGAACAAGCGGCTGCTCAAGGTGCTGCAGGAAACCGGCAACAAGACCCTGCTCCAGCGCATGGAGCTGGATTACATCGCCGACCGCCGGCTGCCGGCATCCAAGCAGCAGTACCGCGAACTCGAAGAAGACCTGCTGTTCGTGCTCGACGAGAAGGGCCACTCGGTGCACCTCACCGATCGCGGCATCGACTTCATGTCGCCCAGCGACCACATGGCCTTCATCCTCCCCGACATCTCCGAGACCACGCACCGGGTGGACCACGACACCGCGCTGTCGCCCGAGGAACGGCTCCAGAAGCGCCGCGAACTGGAAATCGAATTCGCCGCCAAGAGCGAGAAGCTCAACATCATCCATCAGCTGCTGCGGGCCCACGCGCTCTACGAGCGTGATGTGAACTACGTCGTGCAGGAAGGCGAGGTACTGATCGTCGACGAGTTCACGGGCCGGACCATGCCGGGCCGCCGCTGGTCGGAGGGCCTGCACCAGGCCGTGGAGGCCAAGGAGGGCGTGACCGTGAAGGGGGAAACGCAGACCCTCGCCACGATCACGATCCAGAACTACTTCCGCATGTACTCCAAGCTGGCCGGCATGACCGGCACGGCCGAAACGGAAGAACGCGAATTCTTCGAGATCTACAAACTCGACGTGGCCGTCATCGCCACCAACCAACCGGTGATCCGCGACGACCGCCAGGATCTGGTGTTCAAGACGCGCCGCGAGAAGTACAACGCGATCGTCGACGAGACCAAGCGGCTTCACGCGCTCGGCTTCCCGGTGCTCATCGGTACAACGAGCGTCGACGCATCGGAGACGCTGGCCAAGCTGTTCCAGCGCGGCGGCATCGTGCACAACGTGCTCAACGCCAAGTACCACCAGCGTGAGGCCGAGATCGTGGCCGGCGCCGGGCAGCCGGGCGCGGTGACCATCGCCACGAACATGGCCGGCCGCGGCACCGACATCAAACTCGGATCGGGCGTCACCGAACCCAAGCCGTCCAAGATCACGGACCTCGACGGCAAGGACGCCAACATCATGGAGTCCGGCGGCCTCCACATCATCGGCTCCGAACGGCATGAGTCTCGGCGCATCGACCGCCAGCTGCGCGGCCGCTCCGGCCGCCAGGGCGATCCGGGGGCGTCGCAGTTCTTCCTCTCGCTCGAAGACGACCTGATGCGGCTGTTCGGATCCGACCGCATCGCCAAGCTCATGGACCGCCTGGGCGCCCAGGAGGGCGAGGTCCTCACGCACTCGATGATCACGCGGTCCATCGAGCAGGCCCAGAAGCGCGTCGAGCTGCAGCATTTCCAGGCCCGCAAACGGCTGCTCGAATACGACGACGTGATGAACCAGCAACGCGAGGTGATCTACTCGCTGCGGTCGTTCGCGCTCGAGGGCGGCGAGGAGCCCAAAGGGGAGGCGCTCCGCATGGTCGAACGCGCCCTGCGCGCGCGCGTCGAGGCCGCGTTGGCCGAGTACGAGATGGCGGAGGATTGGGACATCCCGCTGATCCAGCAGGATCTGCTCATGCACTACCTGCTGGCGGTGCCCGAGTTCGACACGCCGGATCTGCGGCCCACGAACGTCGCCGACGCCGTGCAGGCCGCGGTCGAAGCGGGGCGCAAGGCGTTCGCCGCCAAGTACGAGAGTCTCGAGCAGTTCAAAGACGACCACGGGGGCTATGCCGATCGCCTGCTGTCGCTCGTCATGCTCAACGTGCTGGACGAGAAGTGGAAGGACCACCTCTACGACCTCGATCAGCTCCGCAATTCCATCCAGTATCGGTCGTGGGGCCAGAAGGATCCGCTGGTCGAGTACAAGGCCGAGGCGTACGCGATGTTCGTGGACCTCATGGCCGACATCTACACCACGTTCGCGGAGCGCTTTCTGCGTGTGCAGCTGCAGTTCGCCGCGCCGGCGCCCGCGGCTGCTCCGCCGCCACGCCAGGCACCCGCGGCGCCCAAGAAGCGGTTCAATGCGCTGGGCGTGATGGAAGAGGCGCCGGCCGAACGGCCGGATGGCACCGGCAGCGACGAGACGCTCGACATCGGACCCGGCGAGCCTCCGTCGGAGACCGCAGTCCGGCGCGATCCGGTGGTCGTCGGGGCCGGGCGCCCCCGGACGCTCACCCAGCCCGCGCCGGGCGCCACCGATTGGTCGAACGTCGGGCGGAACGACCCCTGTCCGTGCGGCTCCGGAAAGAAGTTCAAGAAGTGCCACGGGGCGATGGGATAGACGACGGGGCGGCGTTGAGCCGCCCCGCTGCGCTTGCGGTGCCCTGCGGGGCGGTGGAGTAGCCGCAGCCCCCGGTGCGCGTTTTCGATGCCGGCGATCCCGGCCCGGTTCGGCATCCTTCGGTCTGACAACACATTCCGTTGTCGGCGCCCCGGAGGAACCATCGAATGTCTAGCCAGTCCCCTGCCCGAAAGCTTACTATTCAGGAGTTGCCCCGGTCAGAACGTCCGCGCGAGCGGCTGATCGACCTGGGGGCGCACGCACTGTCGTCGGCGGAGTTGCTGGCCATCGTGCTGGGGCCGGGGGGCGCGGGGCGGCCAGCCTTCGGGCTTGCGCAGGAGGTGCTGGCCATGGCGGGCGGGTCGCTGCGGCGCATCGCCATGCAACCGGTGGCGGCTCTGCGAGCGGTGCAGGGGGTAGGAATGGTGCGCGCGATTACCATCCACGCGTCGCTCGAACTGGGGCGGCGCATGGCTGCGGAGTCGCGCGAGGACGGGGTGCCCATCCGGTCGCCCCGTGATGTGGTTGCGGCGTTCGCGCCGCGGCTGGAAGATCTGCCGGTCGAGGAATTCCACGTGGCGGTACTGGACGCACAGCATCGGTTGGAACGGGACGTGACGGTCACGCGCGGCATTCTCAATTCGTCGCTCGTGCACCCGCGCGAAGTGTTCCGCGAGGCGATCGCGGAACGCGCCGCGTCGGTCATTCTCGTGCACAATCATCCGAGCGGCGATCCCACCCCCTCGCCCGACGACCGGGCCGTCACCGATCAGCTGGTGGCCGCGGGCCGCCTGCTCGACATCCCGGTGCACGATCACGTGATCATCGGACGCGGCCGCTACACCAGTTTTGCCGAGGCCGGCCTCCTGTGACCGCGACCGCGCTGCACGACGTGATCCCCGGGTGGGTGGACCCCGATGTCCCGGCCCACGAACGGCTCGACCGCGAGCTGTTGGCGCGTGCCTACCAGTTCAGCGCCGAGGCGCACGCGGGCCAGGTACGCAATTCGGGAGATCCGTACGTCACCCACTGCGTCGAGGTGGCGAAGATCCTCGCCGACCTGCAACTCGACTCGGTGACCGTGGCGAGCGGGCTGATCCACGACGTCGTCGAGGACACCAAGATGACCGTGGCCGACGTCGAGCGCGAGTTCGGCCCGGAGGTGGCGGGCATCGTCGACGGGTTGACGAAGATCGCCAAGCTGCCCACAGGGACGTCGTCGCAGGAACGCCAGGTCGAGAACTACCGCAAGCTCCTGCTGTCGATCGCCAAGGACGCGCGGGTGATCATCATCAAGCTTGCCGACCGGTTGCACAACATGCGCACCCTGGAGTGGTTGCCGCCCGAGAAGCGCCACCGCATCGCCCAGGAGACACGCGACCTCTACGCTCCGCTGGCCCACCGGTTCGGTATGGCCAAGATGCGGTGGGAGCTGGAGGACCTGGCCTTCAAGCATCTGGAGCCCGACGCGTACAAGACGCTGGCCAAGCAAGTCGCCCAGAAGCGCGGCGAGCGCGAACAGTTGATCAACCAGTTCAAGGAGCCGCTCGAGCGATCGCTGGCCCAGGCCGGCATCCAGCACGCCGAGGTCACCGGCCGGCCCAAGCACCTGTGGTCCATCTACAAGAAGATGACGCAGCGGCAGAAGCCATACGAGGAGATCTATGACCTGCTCGCCATCCGCGTGCTGGTCGACACGGTTCCCGAGTGCTACCACGCGCTGGGGGTGATCCACGACGGGTGGACGCCGGTGCAGGAGCGGATCAAGGACTACATCGCGCAGCCCAAGTCGAACGGGTACCAGTCGCTGCACACGACGGTGTTCGGCCCCGGCCGGCAGTTGTACGAGGTGCAGATTCGCACGCGCGACATGCACCGCACGGCGGATTTCGGCATCGCCGCGCACTGGCTGTACAAGGAGGACGTCAAGAGCGCCGACGAACTCGACCGCCACCTCACCTGGTTCCGCCAGATCCTCGAGCTGCAGCTGGACGCCAAGACGCCTGACGAATTCCTGGAATTCCTCAAGCTCGATCTGTACCAGGACGAGATCTTCGTATTCACGCCCACGGGGCACGTGATCCAGCTTCCCAAGGGCGCCACGCCGATCGACTTCGCGTTCGCCGTGCACACCGAGATCGGCCAGCACTGCGCCGGCGCGCGCGTGAACGGGCGCATCGCGCCGCTGTCGCGGCCGCTCCGCAATTCGGAGACGGTCGAGATCATCACCTCAGCGGCGGCGCGGCCCACGCGCGACTGGCTGTCGCACGTCCACACCGGGCGCGCACGGCACAAGATCCGCCAGGTGCTCAAGCGCGAGGCCCAGCAGTCTGCCACCAAGCTCGGGCAGGACATCCTCGATCGTGAGGTCAAGCGCCGGCGGTTGTCGCGGCCGTCGAGCGAGCAGCTGGCGCGCGCCGCCAAGGCGCTCGGCCTCAACGACGAGACGCACCTGCAGGCGTCGATCGGGCAGGGCGACGTGCAGATCGCCGCAGCGCTCAAGCAGATCTATCCCGAACTGGAAGGCACCGAGGCCACGCGACCCAGCGCCATCGAGCGTCTGGTGGACCGCATGCGCGGCCCCAAGGGCGTGCGCATCCAGGGCGTGGACGGCATCATGGTGCGCTATGCCCAATGCTGCCAACCCGTGCCGGGCGATCCCGTGGTCGGCTACGTGACGCGCGGCCGCGGCGTGAGCATCCACCGGGGTGACTGCCCGAACCTGCTGCTCCTCGCACACGAGCCGGAGCGCCGGCTGGAGATCGACTGGCAGGAGGCCGAAGGTGAACGGTTCGTCGTGCGCCTGGCCCTCGACGGGGTGGATCGACGCGGGATGTACGCCGATCTCGCCGCCGCCGTCACGTCCACCGGCACCGATATCCGCAGCCTTGACCTTCGCTCCCTCGACGGCAAGGTCGATGGATCGGTGGTGGTCGAGGTCGAGAACCTGACCCACCTGCAGAAGATCGTGAAGGCGATGCGCCGGGTGAAGGGAATCATCGAGGTCGCGCGCCGGGAACGGCTGTCCACGGACGAGTAGGAGCGCGGAACGGCGGGCGCCGGCTCCTCGCGGCGTTGTCACGGGTTGCGCTCCGCCGTACACTAATGGCTCCCGGTCTGCCGTTGGCCGTGGTGGACCGTCTGCCTTGAGCCGCGCTCGCCAGCTGCCAGCCCCCGACCGCACGCCGACCCATGGGAAAACTCGTCGTTCTGATGGTCACGGCCCTCGTGGACATGATCGGATTGGTCATGGTCATTCCGCTCCTCCCGTTCTACGCCGAGCGGTTCGGCGCGACGGGCGCCGCGATCGGCATGCTCATCGGGGCGTTCTCGGTGGCCCAACTGGTGAGCGCGCCGTTTTGGGGTCGGTTCTCCGACCGGCGGGGCCGGCGCCCGACGCTGGTCATCGGCCTCTTCACCTCCGCGGTGTCGTACCTGATATTCGCGTTTGCCAATAGCTTCTGGCTGCTCGTCGTGTCGCGTGTGGTGCAGGGCTTCGGCGGCGGCACGGTGGGCGTGGTCCAGGCGTACGTCACCGACCTGGCGGCGCCGGACGACCGGGCCAAGAGCCTTGGCTGGTTGTCCGCGGCGACGAGCTTCGGCGCCGTCGTGGGGCCCGCCGCCGGGTCCCTGCTCGCCGGAATATGGGGGCAGGCGGCCCCCGGGCTGGCCGCCGCGCTGCTCTCGCTGGTCAACATGGGGTTCGCGTGGCGGTACCTGCGCGAGTCGCGCGAGGCCGCGTCGACCACCACCACGATCCGCGGCCAGGGCACGCGGGAAGCGCTCTGGCACGTGCTGCGGAATCCCACCACCCCGGCCGCCCGCCTCATCTGGACCTATACCGTGGCCATCGGCGCGTTCTACGGCATGGTGGCCGTGTTCGCCCAGTTCCTCCAACGGCGCTTCCAGGTCGACGAGCAGACGATCGGATACTTCTTCATGTGGTTCGGCGCCATGGGCGTGCTCACCCGCCTCGCGCTGATCGGCCCGGCCGTGAAGTGGCTCGGTGAACTGCCGCTGTCGCGTGTCGGCCTCGTCCTCCTCGGTGCGGGAATGATCCTTTTCCCGCTCTCGCACGCCTATCTGACTCTCTGGATCGCGATGACCCTCATGCCGCTCGGCACGGCCTTCACCTTCCCCGGCGTGACCGCCACCCTGTCGCGCGTCGTGCCAGCGAACGAACGCGGCCTGTACATGGGGGTACAGCAGAGCTTCGGCGGCGCGGCGCGCGGACTGTTCCCCTGGTGGGACGGCATCGCGTTCGACCGCTACGGCATGGCGTCTCCGTTCGTGACGGCGGGGATTCTCTGTCTGGCCTCGATCGGCCTGGCGTTGGGACTCGAGCACCAGGTTGCCCTTCCCGAACAAAAGCCGAAAAACTAGATTTCCCCATCATGGCTGCCGAGTTCGATCTCCAGACCCCATTCGCCCCTGCCGGCGACCAGCCCAAGGCAATCGCGGAGTTGACGGCCGGGCTCCGGCGCGGCGATCGATTCCAGACGCTCCTCGGCGTGACCGGCTCGGGGAAGACGATGACGGTGGCCAACGTCATCCGCGACCTCGGGAAGCCGACGCTCGTGCTGTCGCACAACAAGACCTTGGCGGCACAACTGTACGGCGAGCTCAAGAGCTTCTTCCCGCACAATGCGGTCGAATACTTCGTGTCGTACTACGATTACTACCAACCCGAAGCGTACGTGCCGACAACCGACACGTACATCGAGAAGGACGCCTCGATCAACGAGGACATCGACCGCTTGCGGTTGCGCGCCACGTCGAGCCTCATGGAGCGCGAGGACGTGATCATCGTCGCCACGGTGTCGGCGATCTACGGCCTCGGCGATCCGGTGCAGTACCGCGAGCAGATGGTCACCCTGACCGCCGGGCAGCGCATGGCGCGCGACGACATCCTGCGCGCGCTGGTCAAGATCCAGTACAGCCGCAACGACGTGGCGTTCGAGCGGGGATCGTTCCGCGTTCGCGGCGACACGGTGGAGATCTTCCCGGCGTACGAGGAGCAGGGCGTGCGGGTGGAAATGTGGGGCGACGACATCGAGCGCCTCTCCAAGATCGACCCGCTCAGTGGCGAGACGATCGCCGTGCTCGAGACGGCGGCCGTCTACCCGGCGAAGCACTTCGTGACCCAGCGGCCGACCCTGGAGCGCGCCGTCCGGCTCATCCGCGACGAGTTGGCGCAACGGCTGGCGGTCCTGCGCGAGGCGGGCAAGCTGCTCGAGGCCCAGCGGCTCGAATCGCGGACGAACTTCGATGTGGAGATGATGCTCGAGATCGGGACCTGCGCCGGCATCGAGAACTACTCGCGGCACATCTCGTTTCGTGCCGAGGGCGAGCGGCCGGCGTGCCTGTTCGACTACTTCCCCGAGGACTTCCTCGTGGTCGTGGACGAATCGCACGTCTCGCTGCCGCAGATCGGGGGGATGTTCAACGGCGACCGGGCGCGCAAGCTGACGCTCGTGGACTACGGGTTCCGGCTGCCGAGCGCGCTCGACAACCGGCCACTAATGTTCGACGAATTCCTGTCGCTCACTCCGCGGGCGATCTTCGTATCGGCCACGCCGGGCGACCTGGAGCTGCGGCTCTCGGAAGGCGTGATCGTGGAGCAGATCATCCGGCCCACCGGGCTGGTCGATCCGGAGATCGAGATCCGGCCCGTGCGGGGCCAGGTGGACGACCTGCTGGGCGAGATCCGACTGCGCGAGCGGCGGGGCGAGCGCGTCCTCGTCACCACGCTCACCAAGCGGATGGCCGAGGACCTCACCGACTACCTCCAGCAGGTCGGCGTGCGGGTGCGTTATATGCATTCCGACATAGACGCGATCGAACGCATGGAGATCGTGCGTGGGCTCCGGCTGGGCGACTTCGACGTGCTCGTGGGGATCAACCTGTTACGCGAAGGGCTCGACCTGCCCGAGGTCTCGCTGGTCGCGATCCTCGACGCCGACCAGGAAGGGTTCCTCCGCAGCGACCGGTCGCTCATTCAAACCGTCGGCCGCGCCGCGCGGCATGTCTCGGGCATGGCGATCTTCTACGCCGACCGCATCACCGGCTCGATGCAGCGCTGTCTGGATGAGACCGGCCGGCGTCGAGAGCTCCAGGTGGCCTACAACCTCGAGCACGGGATCACTCCGCGGTCGGTGGTCAAGAGCATCGACGAAGTGCGATTCAGCACCCGCGTGGCCGACGCGCGCGGTGAACGCGAAGACAAGCGGGTCGCCGAGCCGGAGAGCGGGTACGATGCCATGGACCAGGAAGCTCTCGAGAAGATGCTCGACGAACAGATGCGCACCGCCTCCAGAGAGATGGACTTCGAACTCGCCGCCCAACTGCGTGACCAGCTGTTCGAGGTGCGCGCCCGCCGGACCCGGCAGCATTCCGGGGCCACGGACGCGCCGTCCGGCGCGTCTGCGCGCCGCCGCGCTGCCCGCTGAGGAGACGCCATCGTGTCACGACGTGCGTCGTCCCGTCACGCGGCCATGCCGGACGCGCAACTGACGGAATCCGAACTCATCGCCTGGGGCGAGCGGTTCGGCGCGGAATGCCAAGCTCCGATGACCGCGACCGTCGGCGGCGTGGAGCGCGCCCGCCCGCTGATCGTCGCGATCGAAGGTGACCTGGGGGCGGGGAAGACGACGCTCGCGCGCGCCATCTGTCGCGGGTTCGGCGTGACCGAAGACGTGACCAGCCCGACGTTCGCGCTCGTCCACCGATACGAGTCGGGTCGGGCGCCTGTGTATCACCTCGATCTCTACCGACTGGCGGGCCCCGGGGACCTGACGAATCTGGGCTGGGACGACATCATGAACGAGCCGGCGCTGGTGCTCGTCGAATGGCCCGAACGAGCTGGCGATCGGCTTCCGGCGGCGGCCCTGCGGGTGCGGCTCTCGCACCTTTCGGCCTCCCCGGCCATGCGGGCGCTCCACGTGGAATCACGATGATCACGCTCGCCCTCGACGCCTCAACGTACGTGGGCACCGTGGCGGTGTTCGGCGACGGCCGGCTGCTCGCCGAAGGCGAGACCGCCATGCGCGGCCGCGACGTCGAGCGACTGATGCCGGCGGTGTCCCGGGCGCTCGACGAAGCGGGGGTCGCCGTGCGCGATGTGCGGCGCGTGGTGTGTGGGGACGGGCCGGGAAGCTTCACGAGCCTCCGCATCGCGGCGTCGATCGCCAAGGGGATCGCGATGGGTTGCCGGGCCGAACTGCTGCGGGTGTCGTCGCTCGCCCTCATTCCGGCTGGGGCGCCGGACCTCGCCGTCGGCTCGTACCTGGGAGCGCTCGATGCGCTGCGCGGCGAGGCCTACTTCCAGCGCTTCCGGCGCGAGCCATCGGGCACCGTTGTGCCGGAGAGCCGTTTCTATCTTGGACCCCTCGAGGCGGTGACCAAGGCAGCAGCCGATCTCCCGGCGCGGATCGCCGCGCCTGAGGATCTGCTCGCGCTCCTGGCTTCGGTGGGCGAAGTGGCGCATGGCGCGCTGGTGGCGCTCGCGCCACATGCCCGGGGGGTGGCCAGGCTGGAGGGCGCGTTGGAGCCCGCCGATCTGGCGACGTGGGAGCCACGCTACGGCCGCCTGGCCGAGGCGCAGGTGAAGTGGGAAGCACACCACGGCCGTTCACTCCCGGCCTCGTGAGTGCAGTCATCGAGCCCGCAGTGCTTGCCGACACCGAGGAGATCTCGGTGATCGAGCAGGCCGTATTCGGTGATCCGTGGTCGGCCAACTCATTCCGGGCGCTCCCAGGCGACCCGCGCGTGTACTTCGCGTGCGCGAGGACGCCGCCGGTTGCCGCGGCGGCCGGCGACGCGGGTTCCACGCCGCGCCTTGGAGCGGGTGCCCCGCAGGGTGTGCTCGGTTATGTTGTGGCGATCTTCGCTGCTGACGAGGGCGAGATCGCGAACCTGGCCGTCTCGCCGGCGGCCCAGGGCAAGGGCGTGGGGGGACGGCTGCTGGATGCCACCCTGGCCGAAGCCGCACGGCGAAGGTGCACGGCACTGTACCTTGAGGTCCGGGAGTCGAACGCGGCGGCACGCAAGCTTTATGGATCGCGCGGGTTTGCGGAGATCGGACGGCGGATGGGGTATTATCAGAAGCCAGTGGAGGATGCGCTGTTGTTGCGGCGGCTTGTCGCCTCAAGGCTAAAGTAGTTTCTCATATTCGGAATGGAAGTATTTGTGTGGAAGTCATTTGATTGCGTGTTAGTGAACTGGATTGGACAATATGCGCGGCGAGTGTAGGGACCTTTTTCGCCAGGAGGAACTGTGAGTCGGAGCTTGAACAAGGTGACGTTGATCGGAAACTTGGGCAGCGATCCCGAGGTGCGGTCGACCACCGGTGGAAATCGCGTGGCGACGTTTTCTCTCGCCACCAGCCGCGCGTGGAGCGGGGCCAACGGGGAACGCCAGGAAAAGACCGAGTGGCACCGTTGCGTGGTCTGGAACAGCAAGTCGTCACAGCTCGCCGACGTCGTTGAAAAGTACGTCCACAAGGGTGACAAGCTGTTCGTCGAGGGGCGGATCGAATACCGTCAGTGGCAGGACAAAGAAGGCCAGACTCGCTACAGCACCGAGATCAACGTGCGGGAACTGATCATGCTCAGCGCGCCGCGGGGCGGCGGGGGCGGAGACTTCGAGGGCGAAGCGCCGCCGAGAGCCAGCCGAACGCCGACACCCAAGGCGAAGGCCGGAGCCGGTTCCGACGAGTCGTTCGAAGACTTCCCGGAAGCACTCCAGGACCAGGACGACGACCTGCCGTTCTGACCATCGCCTGGCGAACGGGGCTCCGGACACCCTCCTCGTGAGCGTGTCGGGGCCCCGTTTCCTATTATGCGGCCAAGTCGTCCTGTTCGAGCGGCGGTGGAGCCATCGCCGGCAAAGGGCAAGGGGGACGTTCGTCCTGCTGCCCGTCACTTTCCCGAAGCTGTCCGCGCGGCGGGCTAGCCCGCGGCCAGGGAGTACACCACCGGTCTCATGCGAACCCGCACCCTTGGCGCCCTACTCGCCGCCGCGCTGATCGCCCCAGCGGCGTTGGCCGGCCAGCAGCCGACCGGCACCACATCCGTTCCCCAGAGCCATACCGTGGTGAAGGGCGAGACTCTGTGGGGCCTCGCGCAACAGTTTCTGGGCGATCCGTTCAAGTGGCCGGACATCTACGAACTGAACAAGGCGAGCGTCGCCAATCCGCACTGGATTTATCCCGGGCAGGTGTTCAAGCTGCCTGGCACGGTGACGAGCGTGGGAGTGACAGTGGTCACGCCGCCTGCGGGCCCGCCGCCCACGGACACGGCTGCCAAGGCCGTCGCCGTGACCGAGCCTGCCCGGGTGACCACGGCCGTAGCGGAACCGGTGGAGAACACCTCGACGGGCCGGACGGTGTTCCAGCGCGAGTCGCCGCCGCCTCGCCCCGAGGAATCCCGGGGAGAGCGTTCGGCGCCGCCACCGACAGTACTCCCCGGCGAATACTTCGCGGCGCCGTACGTCGTCTCGGCCACCACGATTCCGGGTGCCGGACGGATCATGCAGTCCGGCGATGTCAATCCGCGGGGCCAGATTGACTCGCGAACCATCTTCAAGGCGTACGACGACGTGCTCGTCGATCCGCCGGCCGGCGCCGCGGGCGCGAAGGGCGAGCGGTACATGGCCTTGCGTCTAGGGCCGTCGATCCCAGGCGTTGGCCAGGTGATGATCCCGGTCGGAGTCTTGAAGGTCACACGGGCCCGCACGGGCACCGACGCCGTGATGACCCAAGTCGTGAACCTCTACGGTGAGCTGCGCCCCAACCAAATCCTCGTAGCGATGGACTCTGCGGCGCCGTCGAGCACGGTGCGGCCATCTCCGGTTGCCGACGGGCAGGAGACAGAGGTCAAGTGGGTGCTCTCCGACCCCGTGCTGCCGACGGTGAACAGCTACGTGGTGCTCGGCCTCACGGCGGCCGACGGTGTGAAGCCAGGTGACGAATTTGTGCTCTTCAGGGCAGGCCAGCCCGGTGCTTCATTGGCCGATCCCGCGACGCCGGAAATCCCGCTCGGGCGCGCGAAGGCCGTCCGCGTGACGCCCTTCGGCACCACGGCGATCGTGACGGCGCAGGAGCAGCCGGCGATCAACGTAGGCGTCCTTGCGCGCCTCTCGGCGAAGATGCCGTAACGCTTCGCAGCACGTGATGCTGTAACGACTTTCGAGGATTAGATTTGGGCGAACGCCATGATCGCGATCGCCCATTTCCTCGCCATCTCGCTCTATCTGGCCGCCGCCGCCCTGGCGGCGAGCCCGTTCGTGCGTCCTGTGAACGCACCCCTTCGGGGAGTGCTTGCACTCCTGAGCGCGGCCGTGGCGGTGCATCTCGGTGCGCTGGTCGTGCTGGCCGTTCGCACCGGGCACGTGTACGTAGCGGGGCTCGGACCGTCGCTTTCTCTGGCCGGATTGGTGCTGGCGGCGACCCTGCTCGTCGTGGAATTCCTGGCGCACGATGTGAGCCTCACGCTGGTCGCGGCCCCACTCGCGGCAGTGCCGACGGCATGTGCCAGCGTAATTGGCTTTGCGCGCTCGGCCGAACCGTCGGGCACCCAGGGAGTCTGGCTGGTCGCCCACATTGCCCTGAGCTTCATGGGAATTGCGGCGTTCGCGACGGCGGCGGTCGCGGGCGTGATGTATCTCGTTGAGCGGCGGCAGCTCAAGTTGGGGCGCTTGGACGCGATGTTCCGGCTCTTCCCGCCGCTGGCGACGCTCGACCGGGTGAATCACGTGGCCGCCCTGGCGGGATGGCTCGGCCTCACGGTTGGCGTCGTGCTGGCCGTCTCCTACGCCCTCGAATACGGCGGGATGCGTCCGGAGCAGTTGGCGTGGGGCGTGGCCGCGTGGCTCGGGGTGAGTGGCGTCGCGCTGGGACGGGTGGTGCGCGGTTGGCAGGCTCATCGCGCGGCGATCTGGTCGAGCGTCTCGTTCACGGTCGTGGTGCTGCTGTATGTGGTGCTGCGCGTCGCCGGCCCAGTGGCGGGGAAGTTCCATTGAGCGCGATCCCCGTGGTGATTGACGCGGCACGGGCCCGAGTGCTGGTCGTGGGAGGCGCCGCCGGTGACGGTGTCGCTCCGAACGCGCGCGTGACCGAGCACGCGCACGCGGCTGGGCGGTTGTTGATCACGGCGGCGGCAGAGGCAGTCGAACGCGGTCCGTTCGACCGCAGGCTGGCAGCGTGGCGGTGATCGTCGCCGGCGTGAGCCACCGGACTGCGGCGCTCGACGTACGGGATCGCCTCACCTTCCGCACCCCTGAGATCGGGCCGGCCTTGGAAGTCATCACGCGTGGATCAGGGGCTCAGGAAGCCGTGATGCTGTCGACGTGCAATCGTACCGAGGTATACCTCGTGGAGGGAGCGGGAGACGGCGCGGCGGCGGTCTGGTCGCTGTTCAGTGACCGGCTCGGCGCAGATGCCAGCGTCCACGGCTATCTGCGCCGGGATCGCGAGGCCGTGGCGCACCTGTTCCGCGTGGCGTCCGGGCTCGACTCGATGGTGCTCGGCGAAGCGCAGATCCACGGGCAGGTGCGCGACGCGTGGGAGACAAGCCGCGGCCATTCGGGAGTCGCTCTGAACCGGCTGTTCCAGACGGCGCTGTCGGCGTCGGGGCGTGTTCGAGAGGAGACGGCGGTGTCGCGCGGGGCGGCATCGGTGAGTTCGGCGGCGGTGCAGTTGGCCAAGCAGATCTTCGGCACGCTGCGCGGCCGCCGTGCGATGGTGCTCGGCGCCGGCGAGATGGCGGGCCTCGCCCTCGAGTGCCTGGTGAGCGAGGGCGTCAACGCGGCTGTGGTAGCCAACCGTACGCACGAGCACGCCGTGGAGCTGGCGTCGCGTTTCGCGGCGCGCGCGCTGCACTTTGATGACTGCTGGCGCGAGTTGCCGGACGTTGATCTCGTGCTGTCGTCAACGGCCTCGCCGCGGCCGGTGGTGACCGTCGACCGGGTGCGCGAAGCGGTCGCGCAGCGCGGCGACCGTCCGCTCTGTATTCTCGACATCGCCGTGCCGCGCGACGTGGAGCCCGAGGTGGGTGGGCTCGGCAACGTATTCCTGTACGACCTCGACCGGTTGCAGCAGGTGATCCAATCGAATCTCGATCGCCGGAGGGGCGAACTCCCGGCGGCCGAGGCGATCCTGAGCGACGAGGTGCAGCGATACTGGCAGTGGCTGGCGGGACTCGAGGCGGTGCCGGTATTGACGAGCTTCCGGGAGCGGATGGATGCGGTGCGCGAGGCGGAGCTCGCGGCCGCGCTCCGCCGACTGCACGGGCTCACGCCGGAACAGCGGTCGACGGTGGAGTACCTGGCCAAATCGTTGATGAACAAATTCATGCACGAGCCGTCGGTGCGGCTCCGCCAGGCCGCATCAAACGGACGTGGATTGGGCGTGGTCGATGCGATGTGCTATCTGTTCGCGCTTGAAAAGGAGCCGCCGCGGCCTCCCGCCGCCGGCTCCGATCTACCCGAGGAGGAGACTGGATGATGCGAATACTCGTGACGGGCGGGGCGGGGTTCATCGGATCGCACGTGGCCGATCGATTCATGGATGCGGGACACGCGGTGGCCGTCCTCGACGACCTGTCGAACGGGCGCCGCGAGAACGTGCCGGCCGGTGCGGTGTTCCACGAGATGGACGTTCGCTCGCCTGACGCGGCGGCCCTGGTGGGGGGTGGCGGGTTCGACGTCATTGCCCATTTCGCGGCGCAGATGGATGTGCGGCGGAGCGTGGCCGACCCCGTGTTCGATGCCCAGGTGAACATCCTCGGCACGCTCAATCTCCTCGAAGCCGTGCGCGCCGCCGGGCGGATGGGGACGACGCGATTCGTCTTCGCGTCCACCGGCGGCGCGATCTATGGCGACTCGGCGCCTCCACCCAATGTCGAAACGGTGCGCAAGGAGCCGGACTCGCCGTACGCCGTCGCCAAACACACGGCAGAGCAGTATCTGTCTTACTACGCCCGCATCCACGGATTGAACGCGGTGGCGATGCGGTTCGCGAACGTGTACGGGCCGCGGCAGGATCCGCACGGCGAGGCCGGGGTGGTGGCCATCTTCTGTGGCCGCCTGCTGGCCGGCCAGCCTCTCACCGTGTTCGGCGACGGGAACCAGACGCGCGATTACGTGTACGTGGGCGACGTGGCCGCGTCGATCGTGCGGGGGGCGCAACACACGCCGGCAAAAAGTGCCGGAATGGACGCTCGCGCGTTTAACATTGGGACGGGTGTGCCGACGTCGGTCGTGGATCTGGCGTCGGCGATGATGCGCGCTGTGGGGCGGACGGTGCCCATAGAGTTTGCGGCGGCCCGGCCCGGTGAACAGCGGCAGTCCTATCTCAACATCGACAAGGCGGCGGCCGAGCTCGGCTGGCGTCCCTCCGTTTCGCTCGCGCAGGGCCTCGCTGAGACGTACGCGTGGTTCGCAAAGCGCTCGCCCACCTCCATCGACTCACGCGCATGATTCTCGGGATTCTCCAGATCGGCGGTGCCATTCCCAACGGGGCCATCGACCTGATCACCAGCGCCGCGCTCAGCACCAAGATCGTGCTCGCCGTGCTCGCGGTCCTGTCGCTGCTCAGTTGGGCGGTGATGTTCGGCGCCTGGCGGCAGCTCAACAAGGCGGAGAGAGCGGGGCTGCAATTCCAGCACGCGTTCGAGCACGCGCCGCGGCTGGACGAGGCCGGCGCGCTCGTCAAGCGATCCAAGCCGGGGGCGCTGCCGCGCCTGTTCCTGCGGGCCATGCACTTCGTGTCGGAGGCCCGTGTGCGCAACCAGCAGGTGTACGAGATGACGAGCGACGGCGGCACGCCCACGGGAGCCGTGACGTACACGCTCTCGGCCACGCAGATCGAAACGCTGCGCCTATTGCTCGACGCCGAGGCATCCGAGGAGCGCGACCGATTGGGGCGATATCTGCCCGTGCTGGCCACGATCGGCTCGGCGAGCCCGCTGATCGGGCTGTTCGGCACCGTGCTCGGCGTGATCCAGGCGTTCCTGGGGATTGCGAGCAAGGGATCTGGCAACCTCGGCGCCGTGGCGCCGGGCGTGGCCGAAGCGCTGATCGCCACCGCGGCGGCGCTCGCCGTGGCCATTCCGGCCACGTTCGGCTACAACATCTTTGCCCACAAGTTGAACCGGTTCGACGGGATGATGGAGAATTTCGGCACCGCCGTGATCGCGCTGCTGGCGCGCGAGGGGCATATCTAACATGGCCCGCCGCCGCCATCGCCGGCTCGAACTCAACGCGGACATCAACGTCGTGAGCCTCATCGACGTGATGTTGCTGCTCTTGGTGATCTTCATGATCACGGCGCCGATGATGCAGGGCGGATTGGACATTTCGCTACCGAAGGCTGAGGCGCGGCCGATCACGTCGAAGAGCGGCATGACGATCACGGTGACGCGCGACGGCACCATCGCGGTGGACGATGGGACGCCGATGACCTATGCCGAGTTCCGCGCGGCGTTCCAGACGCTCGCCAAGGACCGCGCGGCTCAGGGCGTGTACGTGCGTGCCGACCAGCGCGTGGACTACGGGTTGGTGGTGCAGGTCCTGGCCGTGGTCAAGGCGGCCGGCGTTCAGGACGTGGGGCTGGTGGCCGAGCAGGAGCAGGTGCCCTGACGTGAGCAGTCGCACCGCCGGGCCCACGCTCACACTGCCTATCGGGGCGTCGGTGCTGCTGCACGCGGCGGTGATCGCGGCGCTGGTACTGCTGCGCCCACCGCCCGCTCCGGTCATGCCGCCGGTCTATCGCGTGAATCTCATCGCCGCTCCGGCCGGTCCTCGCGCCATCGGCACCGTGCAGGAGAAGCCGGCGGTGGAGCAGCCGAAGCCGGTGATTCCGCCCAAGGCGAAACCGACGCCGAAGCCGGCCAAGGTGGTCACGAGGAAGGCCGCGAAGCCGGCCCCGGCTACCAAGGCCGCCACGCCGGCTCCCTCCGAGGTGAAGACCAAGCCGGCCAACGCGAAGACGCCGGCCGCCGGCGGCGGCCCCGAGGGCGGGAAGGGCGCCGATGTGGCCACGGTGCACACACCGGGGATCGACTTTCCGTTCCAAGGGTACCTCGACAACATCGTCCGCCAGATCGCGCTGCGGTTCGACGCGGGGGGGGCCGGGGCGCTCACGGCCGAGGTGGCATTCCTCATTCATCGGGACGGCACCGTGTCGGACTTCCGGTTCCAGAAGCGGTCGGGTTCGTACGCGTTCGACCTGTCGGCGCAGGGCGCGATCGACGCCGCCGGGGGGGCACGCGCGTTCGGCGCGCTTCCCTCCGGGTATCCGAATGACGTCTTGCCCGTGATCTTCACCTTTGACCCGCGGATCATCCATTGATCAAGGCTTCCGTTTCGCTGGCCCTGGCCCTCCTATGCTTTGCCGTGCCGCTCGCCGCCCAGGACACGACCGGGCCGGGGGTGCACATCACGCTGACCTACGATCCTGGGGTGCGGCCGGCGGTGGTCGTGCTGCCGGTGCCCGGGGCCAACGGTGACTCGATCGCCGCGATCCTGCGGCGGGACCTCGACTACGGCGATCGGGTGAACGTGATCATCATCCCGGACTCGATGGCGGCGGCGATCCGGGGTGGACTTGATTCCACGGGCACGGCCAGCACGATGAACTACGGCGTGTTCAAGACCCTGGGGGCGCTCGCCGTGGTGCAGGCCCGGAACACCGAGCGCGGGCTGCACGTGGCCCTGCATGACGTGCTGCACAGGCAGGTGATCGACGTGAACGAGTTCGCACTGCCCCAGGACGTGGCGTCGAGAGGCTGGCGGCTGGCCGTGCACCGGGTGTCGGACGAGGTCGAGCGGTGGATCACCGGGGTGCGGGGCATCGCCGCCACCCGCATCGCGTACGTGCGGGACCACGCGATCCACGTGGTGGACAGCGACGGGGCTGACGACATCACCATACCCATGGTGGGCGAGGGTCTCTCGCCGGCCTGGAGCCCCGATGCGAGTTCGATTGCCTACGCCACCTTCGGGGAGAATTCGCGCATCGTGGTGTACGACCTGCGTACGGGGCAGTCGCGCGCATTCGGCGGCCGCCGCAACACCAACGTGAGCGCGCCAACGTTCAGTCCCGACGGCTCGGCGATCGTGTACGCCGTGGCCGGGGAGAACGGCGCGGATCTGTACAGTGCGCCGGTGGCGGGCGGGCCGGCGCAGCGCCTGACGGTGGGTGGAGGCACCGACAACAGCACGCCGAGCTTCAGCCCCGACGGCCACAGAATTGCCTTTACGTCGGGACGAGCTGGCCCGCCCGAGATTTATATTATGGATGCGGACGGGACGAACGTGAGTATGTTCACGGCATACGGGTTCAGCACGCAGAATTACCGATCGAACCCCGACTGGTCGCCGGACGGCCTGACCATCGCGTATCAGGCGTACGTGCCCGACGGCTCCGGGGTGTTTCAGATTTTCACGATGTCGCTGCGCGATCAGACGCCGCACCAGTTGACCAGCGATGCCCAGAACGAGGATCCGGCTTGGGCGCCCGATGCGCGGCACCTGGTGTTCAGTTCGACCCGCGGTGGCAACAAGCAGTTGTGGGTGATCGATGTGCAGTCGGGCCGGGTTCGGCAACTCACGCACGGAGCCTCGATGTCGCGGCTGGGTGCGTGGTCGCCGCGTCTGGCTCCGTAGGACGTGCCGAGTCGGTCGCGGCGCGCGCTGTAACGGTCCATACGTCGCCTTTCCTTCCTCGAGTCCAGGAGATCCGAACCATGCACGTTTCCCGAATCCTGCCTGCGGCCCTCGTCGTGCTGGTCGCCGTTTCGGCCTGCCACAAGAAGCCAGAGGTAGCTCCGACCCCTGTGCCGGCGCCGACGGACACCAGCGCGTTGCGAGCTCAGCACGTCCGCGATTCCCTGGCGGCGATCGACGCCGCCAATCGCGCCAAAGCGGCCGCCGACCAGGCGCGGGCCGACAGCGCGGCGCGGGCCGCAGCGGCTCAGCAGGCGCAGGGCGCGATGCGGGCCAGCCTCACCGCAGTCATCCACTTCGACTTCGACAAGTCCGACCTGCGCCCCGAGGACCAGGCGATTCTCGATGCCAAGGTGCCGGTCCTGATGGCCAATCCGAACGTGACCTTGCGGATCGCCGGCAACACCGACGAGCGCGGCTCCACGGAGTACAACCTGGCGTTGGGCCAGCGCCGTGCGGCCACGGCCAAGCGGTACCTCACGGACCACGGCGTTCCCGCTGCGCGCCTCGAGACGGTGAGCTATGGCGAGGAGCGTCCCCTGTGCACCGATCACGACGAATCGTGCTGGTCGCAGAATCGGCGGGACGAGTTCACGATCACGGGCGGCGGCGACGTCCCGCTCAAGTCGCCGGGCAACTGATGCGCGCGCGTCTGCTGCTCGCGCCGGTCGCGCTCCTGCTGACCAGCGGATGTCTCGCTTCCAAGGGAGACATCCGGCTGCTGCAGGACGACCTTACCTCGATGCAGGCGCAGCAGGCCCACCAGGCGACGTTGCAGGAACAGACCCGGGCCCGCGCGGATTCGCTGGCCCGGGTCCGGCTGGACTCGGCGATCGTGGCGCTGGGAGCGATTCACGACTCCCTCCGCGCGCTGAGCGAGCGCTTCACGAGCTATCAGGCCAACTCCAGCCAGGCAATGTACGAAGTGGGGCAGCAGCTGATCACGCTGCAGAATCGGGCGGGGATCAGCCAGCGCCAGATCCAGGACCTGGCGGCGCAGCTCGACACGCAGCACGCTCGGCTGAGCGGCGATTCGACGTCCGCCAAGGATACCAGCGCCGCGAACCAGGCGCCGGGGCCGGCGCAGCTGTTCGTGCTCGGCCGCAACCAATACAACAATGGGGCATTCAGCACGGCGCGCACGGCGTTCCAGGCGCTGCTCAAGCAGTATCCCAACTATTTCGGGGCGGCGACGACCGCCAACTACATCGCATTGACGTACGATGCGGAAGGGAACGGGGCCGCTGCCGACTCGGCGTACCAGTCGGTGGTCGCGCAGTATCCGCAGAGCGAGGAGGCGCCCACGGCGCTCTACAAGCACGCACTCTGGCTCCTCAAGAGCGGAAAACCCGATGACGCGCGTGCGGCGCTGCAGCGGGTGGTCAAGGACTATCCAGGCACCACGGCAGCCGGTCTCGCCGCGGATCGCCTGAAGTCGATGCCCGCGCCGTAGCGACGCCGATCCGCGAGAATTCGATGGCCGTCAAGAAGTCGGATGAGATGCCGTTCCTCGACCACCTCGAGGAACTGCGCTGGCGCCTGGTCTGGTCCATCGCCGCGCTCGGGGTGGGGCTCGTCATCGGGGCGTTCATCGTCATCCACTTCAACGCCATCCTGTTCCTCGAGAAGCCGATTCTTCCCTATCTCGGCGGGGCGAAGCTCAGGTACACGCACCCCGGAGACACGTTCTCCATCCTGATGGCGGCGTCGCTCGTCATCGGCGGCATCATCGCGCTGCCCGTGATCGCGTTCCAACTGTGGTCGTTTCTGGCCCCGGCGCTGTACAAGCACGAGAAGCGGATGGTCATCCCGGTCGTCGTCGCGGGCACATTGTTGTTCGCGTGCGGGGTGGCGCTGGCCTACTACCTGGTGCTGCCGCTGGCCCTGGCGTACCTGATGAACCTGGAGTCCGACGCGCTCCAGCCGATGATCCTGGCCACCGAGTACTTCGGCTTCGTAACCACGCTCTGCGTGGCGTTCGGCGTCGTGTTCGAGCTCCCGCTGGCGATTTCCGGCCTCACGTTCCTCGGCATCGTCAAGCCGCAGTTCCTGAGTAAGTACCGGCGGCACGCGGTCGTCGCCTGTTGGGCCCTCGCGGCGGTCATCACGCCGGGCGACTTCCTGGGCACGACGTTCGCCCTCGCCATCCCGTTGTACCTCCTGTTCGAGGTCAGCGTCGTGCTGTCCTACATCATCTTCCGCCGCCGCGAGCGGCGCCATGCGGCGTTGATGGCCGATGGGGACAGGGATGAGGGCGAGGCCAAGGCATGATGCGGTGGTGGTGGCTGGTCGCGCTGCTTGCCGTGCCAACGCTGGCCCGCGCGCAGGGCCGTCCGGTGCGCCGCCTTCCGGGGGACACCGCGCGCCGCCCCGCCATCAGGGACACCACGCGGCGTGACAGCGTGGGGACCGTGCAGTGGAGTCCCGCGGACTCCGTCATGCAGGCCCTGATGAGCCGGAAGGGCTACACGGTTACGCGGTACGAGGGCGGCGTGCTCAGCTTCGACGCGCTGACCCAGGGCATCGACCTCGCGGCGGCGTTGGCAAAGAAAGCCGCCGTCCAGCGCGGCGATCAGACCGTGATCACCGACTCGACCATCACGTACGACAGCCAGAGCCGCGGCGTGACCGTGACGAGCCGCGACACGGCGGGGGCCGGGTACGTGATCGTTCCCGGCGGCGGGCAGGCGCCGATCTCGGGGAAGACCACCGCCACGTACAACCTCAACGAACGGTCGGGGCGCATAAACGATGCCTCGCTCGCCGTGGACAACGGCGGCAACACCTGGTTCGTGAATCCGAAAGTCGTGAAGGTCGAGGGCGGGGACTCGACCAGGCACATCCCGTCCCGCATCTACGGCACGAGCGCGAGCCTGACCTCGTGCGACGATAGCATCGCCCCCGACTATCACTTCGAGGTTGGCGAGGTGAAACGCACCAAGAATCTGATGGTCGGCCGGCCCGCCGTGCTCTACATCGGCGAAGTGCCGGTGATGTGGCTGCCGTTCTTCTTCCAGGATATCCGCTCGGGCCGCCGCAGCGGCATGCTCACCCCGCGGTTCGGCGTGGCCGACATCGTCCGCAACAGCCCGAGTTATCGCCGCGACGTCGAGAACATCGGGTGGTACTGGGCGCTCAACGACTACATGGACGCGTCGACGTGGCTCGACTGGCGGAGCAGCGTCGGCGGGTCGGCCCTGGGCGATCCGGGATGGCTCCGCTTCAACGGCCAGTGGCGCTACCATTGGCGGAACCGATTCCTCACCGGGCAGCTCGCCGCCTCCTACACCGCGCAGCGCAATGGCCAGACGAATCTCGCCCTGAGTTGGGCCCACTCCCAGGAGTTCTCGCGCAACAGGTCGCTCACGCTGAACATGAATTACGTCACGAGCACCCAGCTGCAGCGTCAGAACACGTTCAATCCGTACGCCGCGCTGGCCACCATCTCGTCGTCGGTCAACTACCAGGACAAGCTCGGGCCCGTTCAGATCAGCGTCGGCGGCACGCGCAAGCAGTACCCCGGCCGCACCCAGGTGGACCAGACCTTCCCTACACTCAGTCTCAGCGCGACCCCGATCGAACTCGCTTCCTGGCTCACCTGGTCGCCGGGGTTCCACTACTCGGCGAGCCAGAGCCTGAACATCGACCAGGCCGGCCTGTTCAGCCAGCGCTACGGGACGTCGAGTACCGGAATCCTCGACTCGACCACCGTCAAGCGCAGCAGCTATCAGAGCCAGTTGAGCTTCGACACCCCGATCGAGATCTTCGGATTCAGCCTCAAGAACTCGTTCACGATCAACGACCAGCAGAACATCTTCCCGCAGGAATACCTCGTCTACCCCAACCCCAGCGACACCACCATCCACTACCGCCGCGTATTCGCCAGCACCTACCGTACGGACGTCGACTGGACCCCGAACTTCTCGCTCCCATCGATCGGCCAGAACGCGCTGGGCCTCTCGCCCAGCCTCGGGTTCTCGAACGTCGACCCCGGCGCGTTCTGGGTGCGCAGCCAATACACCGGCGGCCAGTTCGTGCACCAGGCCAAGCGGCCGACGTTCGGGCTCGGGATCTCGCCCACGATCTATGGCCTGCTGCCGGGCTTCGGCCCCTTCGCGCGGTTCCGGCACACGATCAGCCCCCAGATCAGCTTCACCTACGCCCCGCCCGCGTCCGTAAGCGACGCGTATCTCGCCGCCACCGGGCGCACCCGAGCGGGGTACCTCGGGTCGCTGGCGGAGAAGGCCGTGTCGCTCACCCTCAACCAGAACTTCGAGGCCAAGCTCAAGACTCCCGAAGACACCCTCAATCCGACCGCCGCAAGCCAGGCTCCGAAGATCAAGCTGCTGTCGCTCAACCTCTCGCCGATCACCTACGACTTCGAGCGGGCGGCCGCGACGCACCGGGCGATTTCGGGCATTTCGAGTTCGACCTTCTCCTACAGCGTCAGCTCGGACCTCGTGCCGGGGCTCTCGCTCAACGTCGGCTATTCGCTCTTCCAGGGCAGTCCCCTCAGCGACTCGGCGGTGTTCAAGCCGTTCCAGAACTCGGTTGCGGCCAGCTTCACCGTGAGCCAGGAGCACAATCCGTTCGGGTTCATCCTTGGCATGCTCGGCCTGGCGCACGATTCGGCGGCCAAGCCGCCCGCACCCCTGCCGGGCGGCCAGACGAGCGCGGACCAGCAGTTCGCCCGGCAGGTGGCCTCGCAGCCCGTGGCCGGTCAGGAGGCGCGCAGCACGCTCTACCTGGCGCCGGTGTCTCGGTCGTGGTCGGCATCGTTCAACTTCAGCTCGGCGCGTCAGCGGCCGCCGGTGGGCGGGACGGTGATCAATGCCGATCCCACAGTCTACTGCGCGCCGTTCAACGACCGCAGCAGCCCGTCGTACAACCCGCCGGCGTACGACCTGTGCGTGCAGCAGCAGAGCACAGCGCCCACGCTCGATGCGCCCATCCCCAACACCGCGGCGGGCGGTCCGGTGTATCTGAATCCGCCCACGTCGTCGGTGGGGAGCAGCATCCAGTTCCCGCTCACCGACAAGTGGTCGGCGGCATGGCGCACAACCTACAACCTGGTCCAGCATCAGTTCGCCAGCCAGGACATCCAGCTCGTGCGCGAGCTGCACGACTGGCGGGCAACGTTCTCGTTCACGCAGTCGCCGAACGGGAACTTCGCCTTCTCGTTCCAGATCGCGCTCACGGCGGAGCCCGACCTCAAATTCAACTACAACCGTGGCACGTATCGGTCGACGGGGACGCCGTAACTCCCAACCCGGCCCTTGAATTGTCTGCCGCGGCCGGAGATGTTCCGCCCATGACGACCCCCGTGGTGCTGGACGGCAACTCGCTCGCCATCGGCGACGTGGAGGCGGTGGCGACCGGCCGCGCCCCGGTCTCGTTGGCGGCGGCCGCCCGCGCCCGCGTGGCGCGCACGCGCGACATCGTGGCCGATCTGGTGCGGAGTGGCGCCGTGGCCTATGGAGTGACCACGGGGTTCGGCAAGCTCTCCGACATCGCCATCCCGCTCGACCGGCTGGCCGAGCTGCAGGTGAATCTTGTGCGCAGCCACGCGGCCGGCGTCGGCGCGCTCCTCCCGGAGCGCGAGGTGCGGGCGATGATGCTCCTGCGGGCCAACGTCATTGCCAAGGGCCATTCGGGGGCCCGCGCCGATCTGGTCGATCTGTTGCTGGCCATGCTGAACGCCGGCCTCTACCCTCCCGTGCCCGAGCAGGGGAGCGTGGGGGCGAGCGGTGACCTGGCCCCCCTCGCGCATCTGGCCCTGTCGCTCATCGGGGAGGGCGAGCTCTTTCGCGGCGCCGCGCGCGGCCCGGCCGCCGAAATGCTCCGGGCCGCGGGCCTGGCGCCCGTGGTGCTCGGGCCCAAGGAGGGGCTCACGCTGATCAATGGCACGCAGGCGCACACCGCGATCGCCGCGCTGGCGCTGGTGGATGCGCGTCAGTTGTGGGACGCCGCGCACTGCGCCGGTGCGATGTCGCTGGAGGCCCTGCTGGGCACGCCGGTGGCGTTCGACGCACGGATCCAGGCGGTGCGCGGGCAGCGCGGGCAGGCGACGTCGGCCGCCCTGCTGCGCGACCTGCTCGACCAGAGCGAGATCCGGGAGTCCCACCGCACCGGCGATCCGCGCGTCCAGGACGCGTACGCCCTGCGCTGCATGCCGCAGGTGCACGGTCCCGTGCTCGACGCGATGGAGTTTGCGGGGGATCTGGTGGCCCGCGAGTTGAACGCCGCCACCGACAACCCGCTGGTGTTCGACGACGGCACGCTGCTCAGCGGCGGCAACTTCCACGGCCAGGCGGTGGCGATGGCGCTCGACGTACTGGCCATCGCCCTCACCAACCTGGCCACGATCTCGGAGCGGCGCACCGACCGGCTGGTGCACCCCGATTTCAATCAGGGACTGCCGCCCTTCCTGTCGCGCGACGCCGGCGTCCATTCTGGTTTCATGATGGCGCAGGTCACCGCTGCGTCGCTGGCCAGCGAGTGCAAGGTGCTGGCCCATCCGGCGAGCGTGGACACGATTCCCACCGACGGCAACAAGGAGGACGTGGTGCCGATGGCGATGGCGGCAGCCTGGAAGCTGCGCCGCATCGTGCACAACGTGCGCCACGTGCTGGCGATCGAACTGATGTGCGCCGCCCAGGGGCTGGACTATCGCGCCCCCCTCAAGCCGGGGCGCGGAGCGGCCCGCGCGCACGCGGCGGTCCGGGCCCTCGTGCCGACGCTCGAGGGCGACCGCGTGCTGGCCGGCGACATCGCCCGACTGGCCGCGGCGATCGCCGACGGTCATTTCCCCGCCACCGTGAGTTGGTCATGAGCACGAGCACGCAGCATTCGCCGGTGCACACCGGCGCCCGCCCGGTGCGGGCGCCGCGGGGATCCAGCATCTCGTGCAAGGGGTGGCAACAGGAAGCCGCCCTGCGCATGCTGATGAACAACCTCGACCCCGACGTGGCCGAGCGTCCCGACGACCTCGTGGTGTACGGCGGCACCGGGCGCGCGGCGCGCAGTTGGGAGGCGTTCGACGCCATCGTCGATGCCCTCCGCACGCTCGATCATGATGAAACACTTATCGTGCAGAGCGGCAAGCCGGTGGCGGTGTTCCGCACCCATCGGGGGGCTCCGCGGGTGCTCATCGCGAACGCCAACCTCGTGGGCCGGTGGGCGACGTGGGACCACTTCCGCGAACTCGAGCGTGCCGGTCTCATGATGTACGGGCAGATGACGGCCGGCTCGTGGATCTACATCGGTTCGCAGGGCATTCTCCAGGGCACCTACGAGACGTTCGGCGCCATGGCCCGCCGCCACTTCGGCGGGAGCCTCGCCGGCCGGTTCGTCCTCACCGCCGGCCTCGGCGGAATGGGCGGCGCCCAGCCCCTCGCCGCGACGATGCACGGCGCCGCCTTCCTCGGCGTCGAGGTGGACGAAGCCCGCATCGACAAGCGCATCGCCACCGGATACTGCGACTGCAAGGCCCACACGCTCGACCGCGCGCTGGAACTGATCGACGAGGCGAAGGCCGCCGGACGCGCCCTCTCGGTGGGGCTCGTGGGCAACGCTGCCGAGATCCTTCCTGAGATCGTGAAGCGCGGCGTCGTGCCGGACGCCGTCACCGACCAGACGAGCGCCCACGATACGCTCAACGGCTACGTACCGGCCGGCCACACGCTCGGCCAGGCATCCGACCTGCGGGGCCGTGACCCGGCGCGCTACGTGGCCCTCGCCGAGGCGTCGATCGCCGCCCATGTGCGCGCCATCCTGTCGCTGCAGCAACGCGGCGCGGTGGCGTTCGACTACGGGAACAACATCCGCACCGTGGCGTTCGATCACGGGGTGGCGAACGCGTTCGACATCCCCGGGTTCATTCCCGAATACGTGCGCCCCTTGTTCTGCGAAGGCAAGGGCCCGTTCCGGTGGGTGGCGTTGTCGGGCGACCCGGCCGACATCCGCCGCACCGACGCCTTGATCCTCGAGTTGTTCCCCCACGACGAGCAGCTGCGCCGCTGGATCACGCTGGCCGGCGAACGCGTGCACTTCCAGGGGCTTCCGGCGCGCATCTGCTGGCTGGGGCAGGGCGAACGCGCCCGCTTCGGCGTGGCCATCAACGACCTCGTCGCCAGCGGAGAGATCTCGGCGCCCATCGTCATTGGCCGGGACCACCTCGACACCGGCAGCGTGGCGTCGCCGTTTCGCGAAACGGAGAAGATGAAGGACGGCAGCGACGCGGTGGCCGACTGGCCGATCCTCAACGCCATGCTCAACGTGGCGAGCGGCGCTTCGTGGGTGTCGTTCCACCACGGCGGCGGCGTGGGCATCGGCAATTCACTCCACGCCGGGCAGGTGATCGTGGCCGACGGCACACCGGAGATGCGCCTCCGGCTCGAACGGGTGCTGACCAACGATCCGGGCATCGGCGTGGCCCGCCACGCGGACGCCGGCTACGAGGAAGCCGTGGTGACGGCGCGCCGCGAGGGCATCAAGCTCCCGATGCTCGACCGCTGATCCATCGATGCTGTCGTCGCGGTTCCGTCCCTGGCACGTCCCCCTGTTCATCGGAAAGTACGCGTGGCTCGTCGCCCGCCGCATGCCCGTGCTCGTGCACTTCGAGGTCACTCTCCGATGCAATGCGCGCTGCGGGTTCTGCGACTATTGGAAGACGCACCCTGGCGCCCGGGACCAGGAACTGCAGAGCTTCGCCGATGCCGCGCGCTACTTCAATCCGATGATGGTCACGTTCACCGGTGGAGAGCCGCTCCTGCGACGAGACCTCGAGCAGTTGGTGAGCGCCGTCTCGGCAGCGGTGCGGCTCAAGTATGTGGCCCTCATCACACACGGCGCCATGCTCACCCCCGAGCGCGCGGCCGCTCTGTGGCATGCCGGCGTGCACCAGTTCAACATCTCCCTCGACTACCTCGATGAGCGCCATGACCGCGCCCGCGGCATCCCCGGCCTCGCCGCCAGGATCTTCGCCGCGATTCCCGGTATGCAGGCGCGCGGCATCGACAACATCCGGTTCAATACGGTCATCAAGCGCGACAACGTCGAGCAGATCCTCCCTCTCGTGCTCCGCGCGCAGGAACTCGGGGTGGGGGTCAACCTGAGCGTCTACACCGAAGCCAAGAACGGCAACGACACGCACGTGCTGGGCGGCGATCAGGCCCGCGATCTGGACGAACTGGTGTCCGCCCTGCTGGCCTTCAAGAAGGCTCACCGTGGCGTGATCACCAGTTCGGACTACTATTTGCGGCAGATCCCGCGTTACGTCCGCGGCGAGTTGCGCGAACCGTGCCGCTCGGGCATCCGAACCATCCACATCGATCCGGTGGGCCACGTGAAGCGTTGCCCGGACTTTCCCACCAACTTTCACTGGCGCGAGTTCCGCCGCTACCAACCGATCGCGTGCGACGCCTGCTACTACGCGTGCCGCGGCGAGGCGCAGGCGCCCCTCGAATGGTCGCGCGTCCAGGACGTGATGGGCACGACCCGTGCGGGGGCCGTGAGGTGAGCCGTTTCCTCCTGGTGAATGCCTCGCAGGTCGTGACCTGCGCCGGGCCGGCAGGGGCGCGGCGCGGCGGGGCGATGGCCGACGCCGCGCCGCGCGAACGGTATGCGGTGGCCGTGCGCGACGACCGGATCGACGCCGTGGGTCTGGAGGACGAGCTGCTGCGCGCCTATCCCGACGCCGATCGCGTGGACTGCGCGCGCGGATTGCTCGCCCCCGGCTTCGTCGACTCGCACACGCACGCGATCTTCGGGCGACATCGGGCCGCCGAACAGGAACTGCGCGCCGCGGGCATGGAGTACATGGAGATCGCCAGGCGGGGCGGGGGCATCCACGCGTCGGTGAGCGATCTGCGCGCGCATTCGGAGGACGAGTTGTACGCGCTGGCCCGGGGCCGTCTGCGCACGCTGGCCCGGAGCGGCGTGACGACGGTGGAGATCAAGTCCGGCTACGGCCTCTCGGTGGACGACGAACTGAAAATGCTCCGCGTGATCCGCCGGCTGGCGGCCGATCTTCCGTTGCGCATCGTCCCGACCTTTCTCGGGGCCCACGAGGTTCCGGTGGAACACCGCGGCTCGGCCACGCGGCGCCGCGACTATATCAATATGCTGATTGGCGATCTCATTCCGCGGGTGGGCGCGGAAGGGCTGGCGGTGTTCGCCGATGTGTTCTGCGAAACGCACGTCTATACGGCGGCCGAGTCCCGGGAAATCCTCGCCGCGGCCCGGCGCGCCGGGCTCAAACTCAAACTGCACGCCGACGAACTCACCTCATCGGGAGGCGCCGAGTTGGCTGCCGAGTTGGAGGCGACCTCGGCCGATCATCTGGCGGCGGTCTCCGCGGGCGGCATTGCCGCCCTCGCGGCCGCGCGTACCGTAGCCACGCTCCTGCCGGCCACGATGACCTTTCTCGGCAAGACCGCGCAGGCGCCCGCTCGCCGGCTGATCGAGGCCGGGGTCCCGGTGGCGCTGGCCACGGACTTCAACCCTGGCACTTCACCCACGCTCCATTTTCCGACGGTGCTCACGTTGGGCGTGAGTCAGCTCCACTTGAGCGCTGCCGAAGCAGTGGTGGCGGGGACGGTGAACGGGGCCGCGGCGCTGGCGCTGGCGGATTCCGTCGGCCAGCTCGCCCCCGGGTTCTCGGCCGATCTGGCCCTGTTCGACGCCGAAGATTATCGCGAACTGCCATATTGGTTCGGTGCGCCCCTGTGCCGGCGCGCCTGGGTGCGCGGCAAACCTTGTGACTGGTAGCACTTAGGGATAAGTTACAAGGCTCGTTATGCCCTGATGACGACCGCTGTACGTCCTTCTCCCGATGCTTTCCGGGCGCTGATGTCGAATATCGCCAAGCTCAAAAAGAAGGCGGCCGAATTCGAACAGAAACGGCAGCCGGACAAGGCGCTGGCCGCCTATATCGAGCTCCTCCAGGAGTATGAGGCGAGCCCGGAGGAGATGGATGTCGGTCTGTTCAATCGCGTGGGCGACATGCTGCTCAAGCAGGGCAACGTGGCCGATGCGGTGGACTACTACGAGCGGGCCGTCGACCACTACAGCGACGGCGGGTTCTTCAACAACGCCATCGCCCTCTGCAACAAGATCCTGCGCCAGTCGCCCGGGCGCGCGAGCGTCTACTACAAGCTCGGGAAGATCAGCGCCCAGAAGGGATTCACGGCGGACGCCAAGCGCAATTTTCTCGAGTTCGCCGACCGCATGCAGAAGGGCGGCAAGATCGACGAAGCGTTCCGCGCGCTGAAGGAGTTCGCCGACCTCTGTCCCGATCAGGACGACATCCGCCTCATGCTGGCCGATCAGTTGCAGAGGGCTGGCAAGTCCAACGAGGCGGTGCAGCAACTGCAGCAGTTGTATCAGCGCTATCTCGCCGAAGGCCGGAAGGGCGAGGGGGAGGCGACCGCCGAGCGCATTCGCTCCATCGATCCCACCGCCGAAGTGCGGGCGGGACACACGCCGCTCGGAACCAAGGCGCAAGAGCTCGTGTTCCTCGATCTCAACGAGGCGCCGCGGCCGGCGCGGGGAACCCCATGGCGGCAGGTGGCGCTCCCGCAGGCGCCCGCGCCGCCGATGGCGGAGCCGCCAACGGAAATGGAGCGGGCGGCTGACGTCGAGCCCACGTCGGCGAACGGTACCGTGTCGCCCGACGACCTCGAAGCGTCGCCCCTCGATGGCGTGACGCGCGCGACCGACCTCGCCGGCGACGCCGACGCGCCCATCGATGAGGCGGCGCCGGTGGCGGGTCTCGTGGGCACATCGTTCGATGCCCGCACGGCCGACGCCGTTCCGGGGACGCTCATCGACCTCGAACCGACGGCGCTGGCAGGGCCCGAGGAGGAATCGTCGGCCGCGGAACGGTTGTTGGAGGGCGGCGGGGAGCTCGGGTTGATGCCCCCCAATGCCGCCTCTCCCACGGCGGGCCTGCCACTCATGGGGCTCGACGACGAGGAAGTCCCGACGGATGCGGAGCCGCGCATGTCGACGCCCGCCGGCGAGTCGAATGTTGGCCGCGCGTCGACCCTCCTCGCAGCGCGCTCGGTGGAGGTGCTGCAGGCGGTGGTCCACGGCGCCCCCGACGATTGGGGTGCGCTCCGCGAGTTGGGCGAGGCGATGCTCGAAGCTGGCAACCGCGAGGGCGGGCTGCGCGCGTTCGAGACCGCGATGAAGGGCTACGAGACCGACGGCAACCTTGATGCGGCGGCGTCGATGGCCGACGAGATCGTGCGCGCCGATCCCGGCTCGGTGAAGCACTACCAGAAGCGCGTGGAGTACGCCTTCCGCTCCAACGACAAGCGGCGGCTGGTGGACGCCTACCTGGAGTTGGCCGACGCCCTGTTCCGCACCGAGCAACCCGACAAGGCCCGGGTGATCTATCATCGCGTGCTCGAACTGGCGCCCGACAATCTGCGGGCGCAGGCAGCGCTCAGTGCGTTCGCGGAAGAGCAGGCAGCGCTCACCCCGACGGCGTCGGCGGCCGTGCTCCCGGGCGGTCCGAGGTCGGTGACGCCGGGCGACGGATCGTTCGTCAATCTCGGCGACCTCATGCGCGAGGACGAGCGGCCCAAGGACACGCGCATGATCGTGGCCGAGGAGGAGCCGACGGGCGACGAGGAGGCCGACTTCGCCGACATGCTCAAGAAGTTCAAGCAGGGTGTGGCCGACAACGTCGAGGAAGAGGACTACCAGAGCCACTACGACCTCGGCATCGCGTTCAAGGAGATGGGGCTGCTGGACGAGTCGATCGCCGAATTCCAGAAGGCGCTGCGCAGCCCCGAGAATCGGGTGCGGACCTACGAAGCCATCGGCCAGTGCTTCATGGAGAAGGGGCAGTACCAGATGGCGGCCACCCTTCTGGGGCGGGGCCTGCACGAGAAGGGCATGACCGACGACAAATTGGTAGGCGTGCTGTATCTGCTCGGGCGCGCCTGTGAGGCGCTCGGCAAACCCGGGGACGCCCTGGGCTACTACCAGCGCATCTTCGTGGTCGACATCCAGTTCAGTGACGTGGCCGACCGGATGAACGCCATCGATCAGAGCGGGTCATGAGCGGCGTCGCCGCCCGTCCCCGCACCCCGGTGACCGACGCGCTGCGCGCCGTGCAGGCGCCGGTGCACGAGCGGCTCGAGCAAGTGCTCGGTGAGATGGAGCGCATCGTCAGTTCCGACCTGCCGATGGTGGAGCAGGTGAGCGGCCATCTGCTGCGCATGCGCGGCAAGATGTTCCGTCCCACGCTCACGCTGCTGGCGAGCGATCTGGAAGGGGAGTCGGAACCGCGTGCCGTGACCCTGGCCGCCGTGATCGAGCTGATGCACCTGGCCACGCTCGTCCACGATGACTCGGTGGACCACTCGGCGACGCGGCGCGGACTGCCGACCGTGAACTCGATGTTCAGCCATCAGGTGTCGGTCATCATGGGCGACTTCCTGTACTCACGCGCCCTCCGCGCGCTGGTCGGCATCCGTGACCTCGACGTGCTGCGCGTCGTCACGGACGTGTCGAGCGAACTGAGCATGGGCGAGATGCGCCAACTGGCGGCGATTGACGCGCTGAGCTTCGGCGAGCGCGAATACGAACTGCTCATCCGCGCCAAGACGGCGTCGCTGCTCTCCGCTGCCTGCGAGAGCGGCGCGCTGTGCGGGGCGGCCCGCCATCGGGCGCCGCTGGCACGGTTCGGCGACCGGCTCGGGATGGCGTTCCAGGTCATCGACGACATCCTGGACTATACCGAGGACGAATCGGTGACCGGCAAGCCCTGGGGCAACGACCTCCGCGAGCACAAGGTGACCCTGCCGCTCATCGGCGCCCTGCCCGCCATGTCACCCGCCGCGCGCCGACAGGTCGACGCCCTGTTCGGTGACGACCAGCCCCACGACGATGCCATTCAGAACGTGATCCGTATCGTGGGCGAGGCGGGGGGCATCGACTACGCCCGTCGCAGTAGCGAGCGGTATGCCCAGGAGGCCGAAGACGCGCTCGCGAGCGTGCCGCCGTCTCCCGCCTCAGGCGCGCTGCTCGACGCCCTGGCGTACGTTACCGACCGGCGCTGGTAGGCATGCCTCCCACGAGTTCGGCCAAGCACCGGCGTGGTTTTCATGCCATGGTGCTGTCCATCGGATTCATCGTCGGCGGTGCGTTCACCGAGATCTCTCGGCGCTGGCTCCCGGCGGGCGCCGTGAAGGAGTTCCTGACCACGGGCGTCACGCCGTCGATCGGCCCGTTGCCCATTGACCTCGTTATCATCAAGTTCAGTGTAGGCCCGGTGGCGCTGGACGTCTCGTTGCTCAGCCTCGTCGGCGTGTTCGTGGCGTACCTCATCGCACGGTCGCTCTTCTAGGAGACGGTATGAATTTCGGCAACTTCGGCCCACTCGAGCTGTTCATCGTCCTGGTGATCGTGCTCGTCCTGTTCGGCGCGCGGCGCGTACCGGAAATCGGGGCCTCACTGGGCAAGGGGATCCGGGAGTTCAAGCGCAGCATCAACGAGGTGCAACGCCAAGTCACGGATGAGCCCGAGTCGGAGCGCCGTATCGACCGCATCGCGCCCGGCGAGCCCGCCGCGCGCACGCGCGCGGAAGAAGAGCCGGTGCGCGAACCCAAGCGGCTGATCTGATCCGCGTCGGGCGGCCCCAGCCCTGCAAACGGCGCCCCTGCCATTGGCAGGGGCGCCGTTTGATTACGTCGCGCGCGCGGTAGCGGCTAACTCGAAGCGTGCCGCGTGGCCTCGTCGATGGCCTTGCGGCGGTCGTCGATCTTGGCCGCGTCGTGCAGGTCCTGCATGAACATCTGCAGGCGGGCCTGCTGCAGTTGCTGGATGCGCTGCTGCTTCTGGACGTCCTTCTGCTTGAGCCAGGCCGCGCTGTCGGCGGCGACCCGCCGGTCGACGCGCTCCACCGTGATCTGCGTCTCGTCGCGCACCGGCTCGCTCACCGTGTTGAGCGGTAGGCCGAACGCCGCCCCGATGGCTTCCGAATACTGACCCCCCAGCCCCGGCACGAACGACGTCCGCGTGAACGCGACGGCCGTCTTCTGGGCTGTCAACCCCATCTTCTTGGCAGTGGCTTCGAGCCCGCCCGACGCGGCGGCGGCGGCAAAGGCCCGAGCCGGTTCCATCATGCGGTCGAGGTGGTGTTGCGCGGCCAGTTCCGAACGGATCTGACCCTTGACCTCGTCGAAGGGGCGCAGCCCGCTCGGGATGAGAGAATCGAGCCGCACCATGTAGTAGCCGTTGTCGTCGTTGAACAGGTCGCTCACTTCGCCCTTGCGGGCGCCGCCGAACGCCCACGCGCTCGCGCTCGGCACCTGCTGTCCGCCCCACACCGCGGGCTGGTTCTCGGACGCCGTGATCTTGTAGATCGTCAGGTGGAGCTTCGCGGCGGCACTGTCGAGCTTGGTCGGATCCTCGGCGTTCCCGGCCAGGCTGGCCAGCGTATCGGCGCGAGAGTCCATACGCGCGGAGTTGGAATCCGATGGCTGGATGCGGAGCAGGATGTGACGGAGGGAGATCGAGTCGCCCTTGCGCGCGTCGACCTCGATCAGATGGTAGCCAAACGGGGTGAGCACGGGCTGCGACACTTCGCCGGGCTTGAGCGCCCACGCGGCCTTCTCGAACGCAGGAATGAACCGTCCCTTGGCGCTCATGCCGAGTTCGCCGCCGTTCGCGGCCGACGCGGTGTCCACCGACTCGCGCTTGGCCACATCGGCAAAACTCGTCTTACCCGAAACGATTTCCTGCCGCAGGGCCAGTGCATGCTCACGCACGGCCTCGCTGTCGGCCGCCGTCACGACGCGCGGAATCACGACCAGCGAGAGCTCGGCCACGCCCGGCAGCGTGAACTCGTCGTGATGGGAATCGTAATACGTGCGCATCTGCGCATCGGTCACCGCGTTCATGTCGCTCGAGTCGGGCACGTTGCCCCATGCCACGTACGTCACCGACGCGCTGTCGTGCGCATCGCGCCAGGCGCGCCACAGGTCGGCGTCGGACACGTACACCCCCGCCGTGACCTGCTCGAACAGCTTCTGCTTGGGAATCTCGGTGCGGTAATACTGCTCGAGTTGCACCAGGAACCCACCCTGGCGCGCCGCCGGGCTCGCCAGAAGCCGCTGGTACTTGGCCATATCGAACTTGCCGTCGGTCTGGAGGTCGGGCGACTGCTGGACCCACGGCGGTGGCGCGTACTTCGCGTACTCCTGAATCTCGTTGTCCGACACGGTGATGCCGCGCTTCTGGTACTCGCGATCGAGCAAGATCTGCATGACCATCTGATCGAAAACGGAATTCTCGATCTGGTGCTCCTCATCCTGCGTCAGCGAACGTCCGTTGTTCTGCTGCTCGGTTTGCACCTGGTTCTGTACATTCTGCATGTACGTCGCATACAGGATATCCTGGCCGTCCACCTTGGCCACCGGGGTGCTCGGGGTGACCGCAGCAGCATTGCCAAGGCCCGAGGTCTGGTACAGCAGGAATCCGATGATGAAGGGGGCCGCAATGACGAAAATCCAGATGTATTTGGCCCAGCTCCGCATGGTTTGCAGCACGCCGCGTTACTCCTGATGCGAGCGAAGGTTGCGCCTGAATGGCAGAACATGAAAACCTACCCGGGTCGCGGGCCTAAAATCAAGTCGGCGTGTGACTTCTGATTGACTTGAACTGTCTGCGATATGTATTGTTCGCACTCCAACCGCCCGCCGCCTGATTGAGGCTCCATATGGCGAGTTCCGCCCGCATCGACGAGTTGAAGAAGAAGTTCGACGAGAGCCCCCGTCGTTACTTCGCCCCCCTGGCCAACGAGTACCGGAAGGCGGGGGATTTTGACCAGGCCATCGCTATCTGCCGGGAATTCCTTCCCCAGCAGCCGAGCCATATGAGCGGCCACATCGTCTACGGACAGGCGCTCTTCGACACCCAGCAATTCGAAGAGGCGCGCACGGTATTCGACACGGCCCTCACGCTAGACCCCGAGAACCTGATCGCCCTGCGATCGCTGGGGGATATCGCACGCTACCTCGGCGACCTCGCCGGTGCACGAAACTGGTACCAGCGGGTGCTGGAGGCCGACCCTCGGAACGACGAGATCGCGTCCATCCTCACTGCCATGACCGCGGGGCCCGAACGGTTCGCCCCGCCCGAACTGCCGCCCGAACCTGCTGAGGCCCCGTCGGGCGAGATCACCTTGGGGGCAGCACTCTTCGATGTGCCGTCAGCCGAACCACCGGTACCCGAGGAGCCAGCGATAGCCGAGGAGGCCGCGCCGGATGAGCCGGCGCTTCAGGCTGAGACGGCCGCCCCGCCGGCGGCCTTCGAAGCGGCAGCGGAGGTGCCGGCACCGGCACCGTCACCGGTACCCGAACCGGTACCGGAACCGGAACCGGTTGCTGAAGGGTCGTCCCCACTCGCGCCCCCGGGCCTCCCGGCTGACGAGCTGTTCGAGTTCGAGGATCTCCACATCCGGCACGAAACACCGGTTTTGCCTCCGTTCAGCGCGTCCTCGTTCACGTTTCTGGGCGTCGAGATCGAGCGAAACGAGTCGTTCATGCCACGAGCGCAGCCGGCGCCCCCCGAGGCCGAGCCCGAGGAACCGATCGCGGAGGCGATGGACGCCGAGGAGCCGACCGCAGGCGCAATGGACACCGAAGAACCGCACGAGGCCGCTGAGGATGACGAACTCGCCGGTGCGACAGACGAAGCGATCCCGGAAGCGCCCGAACTTTCGGGATTCACGTTCGAGGCCTATGAGCAGATGGAGGCCGCGGCCGCCGCCGCCGAGCCTGCGCCCGATCCCTTTGCCACCGAGACGATGGCGGAGCTGTACCTCTCGCAGGGCCACGCCGAGGACGCCCTCCAGGTGTACCGAGCCCTCCTGGCGCAGCGCCCGGGCGACGCGTATCTGGAGCGCATGATCGCCGCTACCGAGGCCATGACCGCGCTGACGCCCGCCTACCCAATGGAGGCCGTGCCGGGTCCGGCGGAACCAGAACCCGTGGCCGAGGCAGCAGTGCAGCCCGAGTCGGAACCGGAGCTGGAACTGGAAGCGACTGCGAACGTCGAAGCCACGGAGTATTTTGAACGGGAGACGGAGCAGGCGGCGGCTCTGGATGATGCGGACGAGGAAGAAATCCAGGATCTGCCGGATTTGGACGTGTATGGGTTCGGGTTCGAGACGCCGGCGGAGTCCCGGGTGGAAATCTCCGAGACGACGGTCGAGGTGGTTGCCTTGTCGACGGTGGAGTCCGAGCCAGAGCCGGAGACCGCGCCGGCGGGCGGCCCTTCAATCCGGGATTTTCTGAGTGCCTTGGCCACCCATGCGGCAGGGGCTCGGCGGCCGGCGCCAGAGTCCCCACGCAACGATGTGATGGCGGTTGGCGACCAACCGGAACCGTCAACACGCGGCAGTGCGACCCCCGCTGCGGGGGCGCCCGTCAGCCTTTTCTCGCCCGATGCTGGTCCACCGGGGCCTCAGACGCCGGCCGAGCACGGCGGTTCGATCGACGGGCTGTTCGGAGCTGGGGCGGTGGCTGCTCCCGATCAGGCCGCGGCGGCCACGCTGGCCGGCGCGTTCGGGGTCGTGGAAGAGGAGCCGCCGCCGCCGCTTACCGGTGCGCCGGCGCGTCGCGCTACCGAAGAGCTGTCGCTCGACAACGTGTTCCGCGAGTCTCAGCCGCCGAGCGCCCCGCAGAGCGGCGGGTTCTCGTTCGATCGGTTCTTCGAGGGGAGTGCGCCGGCGGAGCGCGTCCCGGAAGGTGAGACGCCTACCGGCCCCCCGGCCGCCGACGCCGCGGAAGCGGACATCGAGCAGTTCAACTCGTGGCTGCAAGGGCTGAAGAAACGGTGAGAATCGCCGTCCTCAACGGCCCAAACCTCAACCTCCTTGGCACGCGCGAGCCCGAACTCTATGGAGTGGACTCACTTGCCGATGTGGAGCGGCGGTTGAGCGAGTTGGGCCACGAGCTGGGCCTGGAGGTCGAGTTCGCGCAGCACAATGGCGAAGGCGCCATGGTGGACGTGATTCACCAGTGGCGGGGCCGCGTGCACGGTGCAGTCGTGAACGCCGGGGCCTACAGCCATACGAGCCTTGCGATTCGCGATGCGCTCACCGGGGTGGCCGTACCGTTCGTGGAGGTCCATATCACAAATGTGTTTGCGCGCGAGCCGGAGCGGCGGCATTCCATGTTGGCCCCTGCGGCGGTGGGTTTGGTGTGCGGGCTCGGCGGGCTGGGCTACGAACTGGCGCTCCGGGGGCTGATCGCGCACCTCAAGGCTCATGGCTGACGCCCGACCGCGGCGGCTCGCGGCCCTGACCGATGCGCTGATCCCGGCGCAGCTCGATGCCCTTCTCGTCACCGGGTTGGCCAACATCCGGTATCTCACGGGGTTCTCGGGGTCGAGCGCGCTCGTCCTCGTCACGCCGCGGGAGACCCTGCTGATCACCGACTTCCGGTACGAGACGCAGGTGGCCGGCGAGGTCGGGTCGCTGGCCCGGATCGTGGTTGAGCCGGTGAGCCTGTGGACGGCGCTCTGGCAACAGCTTCAGTCGGCGTCTGGTGTTCGGGTGGTGGGGTTCGAGTCTCCGCATCTGATGCACCGCGACTTCCAGCGGCTGCTCGAGGCGGGGAGCCGGTGGCAATGGCGCCCGACCAGCGATCTGGTGGAGCGCCAGCGTGAACGGAAGGACGCCGATGAGGTGTCGCGCATCAAGCGCTCGGCCGACGTGGCCACGCGCGCCCTGGCGCGGACGCTGCCTGCCGTGCATCCGGGATTGAGCGAATTGCAGGTGGCCGGCCTGCTTGAGCACGCGCTCCGCGACGAGGGGAGCGAGGGGTTCGCGTTCCCGTCCATCGTGGCCGCTGGGGCGCGTGCCGCATTGCCGCATGCGCAACCCACCGGCCACCGGGTGGCGGCCGGGGACTTCCTGCTGATGGATTTCGGCGCGGTGGTGGATGGCTATTGTTCGGACGTGACCCGCACGGTGGTCGTTGGGCGGGCCAGCGCCGAGCAGCGCGAGGTGTATGAAGTGGTGCGCGGGGCCAATGAGGCCGCATCGGCGGCCGTATGCGCCGGAATGACTGGGCGGGATGCCGACGCGGTCGCGCGGAGCTACATTGAGCGGCGCGGGCTGGGGGATCTGTTCGGGCACAGCCTGGGGCACGGCATCGGACTGGAGGTGCACGAGGCGCCACGACTGGCCCGGACCAATGAGCAGGAGCTCCCGCCGGGGGCGGTGGTCACGATCGAACCCGGAGTGTACCGGGCGGGATGGGGCGGGGTGCGCATCGAAGACGATGTCTGGTTGAGCGCGGACGGACCGCGCATCCTGACGGAGTTACCGCGGGACCTACTCGAGCTGGTATAACACGACCTTGAGCGCCGCTTCAACGACCCTTATGATCGACCTTCGCTACGTCAAGAAACTCATCGCCATCATCGATAGCTCGACCGTCGATTCGATCGAGATCTCGTCCGACAAGGGGATGAAGATCCGGATTTCGAAGACGCCGTCGCAGCGCGGTACGGTGCAGATGGCGGCGCCCGTGTCGATGACGCCCATGATCGCGGGCGCTGGCGACCTGCGCGTGACGCCATCGCAGGGGCTGCCGGCTGT
The DNA here is from genome assembly GCA_035533015.1 of Gemmatimonadaceae bacterium. Taxonomy (NCBI): domain Bacteria; kingdom Pseudomonadati; phylum Gemmatimonadota; class Gemmatimonadia; order Gemmatimonadales; family Gemmatimonadaceae; species Gemmatimonadaceae bacterium. The sequence goes on from DATLUQ010000013.1 coordinate 127,804, forward strand.
GGGTGCCGAGGCCGAAGGGGCGCCCAAGGCGCCGGCGCCCCCAGTGGGGTTGGAAGTGAAGTCGCCGATGGTGGGCACGTTCTACGCGGCGCCGGAGCCGGGAGCGAAGCCGTACGTTTCTGTGGGCAGCCGAGTCTCCAAGGGCCAGGTATTGTGCATCATCGAGGCCATGAAGATCATGAACGAGATCGAATCGGAATATTCGGGCGTGGTCCAGGACGTGATGGTCGAGGACTCGCAGCCGGTGGAATACGGCCAGGTACTCTTCCGCATCGACCGCAATGGATAACCGCCCCGTTCCGACCGGCGCGGCCCCGGATGCGCCGCCGTTCAACTTCAAGGCGGTGCTGGAGCAACTGGTCCGCCGCGGCGCCTCGGACCTCCATCTCAAGGTCGGCCGGCCGCCCACGCTGCGCGTGAACGGCGATCTGGAACCGCTCCAGCAGGCGCCGCTGCGCTCGGACGATCTCATGGCACTTGCCGAGCAGCTGATGACGGCGCGGCAGGTCAAGCAATTCGCGGAGGAGAAGGAGTGCGATTTCGCGGTGGGAGTGCCGGGGGTCGGGCGCTTCCGCGTGAACGCCTACCAACAGCGCGGCTCGCTGTGCTTTGCCATGCGCGCGATTCCGTACCAGGCGCGCACGATCGACGAGCTGAATCTACCGGCGGTGTTCAAGGAGATCGCGCTCAAGCCGCGCGGCCTGGTGTTGGTCACGGGCATCACCGGCTCGGGAAAATCGACCGCGTTGGCGGCGATGATTCAGTACATCAACGAGCATCGCAAGGCGAACATCATCACGATCGAGGACCCGGTCGAATTCCTGCACCGCGATATCAACTGCCACATCAGCCAGCGCGAAGTAGGCACCGATACGGCCAACTTCTCGCAGGCCTTGCGGCGCGTGCTGCGCCAGGATCCCGACGTCATCCTCCTGGGCGAGATCCGCGATCTCGAAACGCTCGACACGGCGCTCAAGGCGGCGGACACGGGCCACCTCGTGTTCTCGACGTTGCACACCACCGACGCCACGCAGACGATCAACCGCGTGCTGTCCTTCTACCCGCCGCACCAACAGGCGGAGGTGCGCTTCTCGCTGGCCAGTGCGCTGCAGGCCGTGGTGTCGCTACGCCTCGTGCCGCGGGCCGACAAGCCGGGGCGCATTCCGGCCGCCGAGATCCTCATCAATACGGCTGCCGTGCGCGAGCAGATCCGGGACATGACCAAGGCCCTCAACATTCCGGAACTGATCAAGGATGGCACCGTCCAGTACGGCATGCAGAGCTTCGATCAGTCGCTGATGCAGCTCTATACCCGCGGCCTCATCTCCTACGAGAGCGCGCTGTTCTACGCCACCAGTCCGAGCGAATTCGCACTGCGCGTGCAGGGAGTTTCCGGCTCGAGCGACACCAGCTGGTCGTCCTTCGAAGGCGAAGCGTCCAGCTGAGCGCGCCGGGTTGCATGCCTTTCGCCGTTCCCGGATGCGCTCCAGCCTTGATCCGAGACTCTCGTGTTTAAGAAGGTATTGATCGCCAATCGCGGCGAGATCGCGCTCCGCGTCATCCGCGCCTGCAAAGAGCTGGAAGTCGCGACGGTGGCCGTCTATTCCGAGGCCGACCGCGAATCGCTGCACGTGCGGTTCGCCGACGATGACGTGTGCATCGGGCCGGCGCCTGCGCGAGACTCGTATCTCCGCATCCCACGGATCATCGCGGCCGCCGAGATCACCGGCGCCGACGCGATCCATCCCGGGTACGGCTTCCTGGCGGAGAACGCCGAATTCGCCGAGACCTGCGCGGCCTCCAACATCGCGTTCATCGGGCCCACGGCGCAGCAGATCCGCGTGATGGGCGACAAGGCCGCCGCGCGCCAGGCGATGATCGCCGTGGGCGTTCCGGTGGTGCCGGGCACGCCGGGCCCGGTGGAAGACGTCGAAGAGGCGCTCGGGTTCGCCAAGGCGATGGGGTTTCCCGTGATCATCAAGGCGGCGGCCGGTGGCGGGGGCAAGGGCATGCGGGTGGCCAAGAACGCCGACGACTTCGCGCGTTCCTTTCAGCTTGCCCGCTCCGAGGCGCTGAGCGCCTTCGGCAACGGCGACGTGTACGTGGAGAAGTACCTGGCCCGTCCCCGACATATCGAATTCCAGATTCTCGGAGATCGCCACGGCCACGTCATCCATCTGGGGGAGCGCGACTGCTCGGTGCAGCGGCGCCACCAGAAGTTGATCGAGGAGGCGCCCAGTCCGGCCGTCACGCCGGCGCTGCGCGCCGAGATGGGTGCCGCCGCGGTGGCCGGCGCCAAAGCCATCGACTACGTGGGCGCCGGCACGATCGAGATGCTGCTCGACACCGACGGCTCTTACTATTTCATGGAGATGAATACCCGAATCCAGGTGGAGCATCCGGTGACCGAGATGATCACCGGTGTAGACCTCGTGAAGGAGCAGATCCGAGTGGCGGCCGGCGAGCCGCTGAGCGTGACGGAGATGCCTCCGCTGCGCGGCCACGTCATCGAAGTGCGGGTGAACGCGGAGGATCCGGCCCGCAACTTCCAACCGTCGCCCGGGCGCATCGAGACCTTCCATCCACCGGGCGGCCCCGGCGTGCGCCTCGACTCGCACGTCTACGCTGGATACACGGTGCCGCCGTACTACGATTCGTTGCTCGGCAAGCTCATCTGCCAGGGGCGGGATCGCGCCGAGGCCGTGCGCCGGGTGCGGGTGGCGCTCGAGGCCTTCGTGATCGAGGGGGTGACGACGACGATTCCGTTCCTGGCTCGCGTCATGGACAATCCCCGCTTTCAGGCGGGGGAGGTCGACACCAATTTCCTCGAGCGGGAACCCGATTTGATGAAGGAGCCCACCTAGATGCGCGTCGACGTCTTCTTCACGGCGCGCGAGGTCGGGCCGGGAGACGTCGCCGGGCGAGTGGTCGCCGTGATCGACGTGCTCCGGGCGTCGTCCTGCATCGCGGCCGCCCTCGACCACGGCGCCCGCGCCGTGGTCCCCAGCGACAACGCCGACACGGTCATCACCCTCGCCAAGGCGTTCGACCGGCAGGAGGTGCGGCTCGCCGGCGAGCGGCGCATGCGCAAGATCGAGGGCTTCGACCTCGGCAACTCGCCCCTCGAATTCACCACCGAGGCCGTCGAGGGACGCACGGTCCTGATGACCACGACCAACGGAACGGCGGCGTTCGCAGCGTCGCCGGGCGCGAAGGCCGTGTACGTCGGCGCATACGTCAACTTCACGCCGGTGCTCGCCGTGCTGCGCAAGGCGCTCCGGCGGGGGGCCGACCTGGCGATCATCTGTGCCGGCCACGAAGGCCGGTTCTCGCTCGAGGATGCGGCGTGCGCCGGCCGGTTCGTGCATCATGTGACGCGCCGGCTTACCGGCGTCGCGCACAACGACGCCGCGCTCGCTGCGGTGCAGGTGCACCGCAAGTTCGGCGCCGACGTGTGGCCGCTGTTCGAGACGTCCAGCCACGCCCAGGCCCTCGCCGAGGCCGGGTTCGCTGCCGATCTCGTGGCCTGCGCCACGATCGACGGGCATCCCGTGGTGCCGGTGTACCAGGACCGTCAGATCACGCGGCTGGCGCCGCCGGGGCGCTGAGTGCGCGACTCGCTCAAGCGCGAACTCACCGCCATCGCGCTGCTCCTGCTCGCGGTGTTCCTGGCCGGTGCGTTCCTCGTGCTCGGACTGGCGCAGCTGCGCGGCGGCGTGGACGTACGCGCCAACGTCGGCTGGGTGGGCGCGCACCTCGCGCGGCCGCTGGTGGCGCTGCTCGGTTGGCCCGGCGCCCTGCTCACCCCGCTCGTGCCCGCCGTGCACGCGCTGCGGCTGTTCGGACGCCTCGAATCCAATGCCGATCGATCGTGGATGATCTTCCTGGGCGGGCTGGTGCTGCTGGTTCCGGTGGTCGTAGCGCTGGGCAGCGGGCTCAAGCTCGGGGACGACGCGACCGCCGCCTCTGGGCTGTGGGGGGCGTTCGTGGCCTCGTACTGGAGAGCCTGGTTCGGCGGCATCGGCTCGTGGATACTCGCGGCGCTGGCGCTGTCGGCGCTGACGGCGGCGACGTTGGCCTGGAATCCCATCCGGGCGCTCGTCGGCGTGCGCTCCGCAAACGCTGACGCCGCTCGGCCCATGGATCGGGCGCTGGCGCTCGAGCCCCCGCCCGAGGAGATGCCGAGCATCGAGGGTGCGTTGGATCCGGTAGAGGGGGAGGCCGTGGCGCCGCCGCGGAACCGGGCCAAGAAGCCGCCGCGGATCGCGCCGGCGCCGGACCGCGACGAGCCGACGGCCTCCGAGGACGCCCCCGACGCCGAGTTGCCGAGCCCCGAACTCCTGACCAGGCCCCCGGCGCGGGCTGGCGACGGAGGCAAGCGCGAGCTCGACGAGATGGGCCAGAAGCTCATCGAGGCCCTGCGCACGTTCAAGGTGGACGGCCACCTGGTGGGCCGCACCACGGGCCCCGTGGTGACGCAGTTCGAGATCGAGCCATCGCCTGGGGTGAAGGTGCGGCAGTTCGCCAACCTGGCCAACGACCTCGCGCTCGCCATGCGAGCCCAGAGCATCCGCATCGTGGCGCCGATTCCGGGGCGGGGCGCCGTGGGCGTCGAGGTCCCGAACCCGCACTCCGAGATCGTCGCCTTCCGCGAACTGATCGAGTCGCGCGACTTTCAGGAAGCGCGCGCGGCACTGCCGATCGCTCTCGGCAAGGATCTCGAGGGCAAACCGGTGATCGCCGACCTGGCCAAGATGCCGCACCTGCTGATCGCGGGCGCGACGGGGTCCGGCAAATCGGTGTGCGTCAATACGATTATTACAAGTCTCATATATCGCCACACGCCGCGCACGCTGCGCCTGCTGATGGTGGATCCCAAGATGGTGGAACTGTCGGTCTACAACACCCTGCCGCATCTGCGCCACAAAGTGGTGACCGACAACCGCGACGCGGCGTTCGTGCTGCTCTGGGCCAAGCAGGAGATGGAGAAGCGTTACCGACTCCTCGCCGCCAACGGGTGCCGGAACATCCAGGAGTTCAACAAGCGGGTGCTGGACCGATCACCGCTCACGGAAGCGAAGGAGAAGGACGTGGGGCTGGCGGCGTTGCCATACACGGGCGACGTGCTGCCGTACATCGTGATCGTGATCGACGAGATGGCCGACCTGATGATGACGGTGCAGGGCGAGGTGGAAGGGCCGATCGCGATGCTGGCCCAGAAGGCCCGGGCCATCGGCATCCACCTCCTCCTGGCCACACAGCGACCGAGCGTCAACGTGATCACGGGCCTGATCAAGGCGAACTTCCCGAGCCGCATCGCGTTCCGGGTGGCGTCACAGGTGGACAGCCGCACGATCATCGACGGCGCTGGTGCGGAGGCGCTGCTCGGGAACGGCGATATGCTGTTCATTCCTCCGGGAAAGTCCGAGCCCGCGCGCCTGCAGGGCGCATTCATCTCGAGCGAGGATACTGAGACGCTAATGAAGTGGTACGAGGAGCGAGCGGAGGCCCGGCGGAAGGCACGACTGGCCCACGGTCTCGTGGTCGAGGAGTTCCCGGAGGAGGACGTGGTGGCCGCGGGTCGCGCGGCGCAGCAGGCGGAGGCGGGCGAAGGCAAGGAACCCGAGGCCGACGCCGGCGACCGCGACAAGCTGTTCCGCGAGGCAGCCGAAGCGGTGGTCCACAATCAGGGCGCGTCCACGTCGCTGCTGCAGCGGCGGCTGGGCATCGGGTACGGGCGGGCTGCCCGGATCATGGATCAGCTCGAAGCGGCGGGGGTGATCAGCAAAGCCGAGCCGGGCTCGAGTCGGCCCCGGGACGTGCTGGTGGGGCTCGACGAGCTGGCTCGCCTCTGCGGGCCCGACGCATGACGCGGCGCGAGATCGCCGGGGCCTTATTCGCGATTGCCCTGCTGTGCGCGCCGCGTCTCGCTAGGGCGCAGGACACCAGCACGACGCGAATGCCGCCGGGCGACACCATGCCCCCGCCGCGCACGCTCCCCGTGAACGGCTCGCTGCTCCGCCCCGAGCATCTTCGCTACCAGATGAGCATCGTGTGGCCCGACAGCACGCACGCGATCGGAACGCGAATCGTGGATGTCACGCAGAGCAGTTACGGTGCCTTTCCGGCCTGGCTGCTCGCCGAGCGGCGCGACGGAAGCGTGCCGTCCACCGACACGCTGTACCTGTCCTACGTGGACCTGCGGCCGCTGCACTGGTCATCGGTGATCGGGCCCTCCCGTCTGGCGCTCGAGTTCACGGCAGACTCGATCTACGGGGCGACGAGCGGCCCCAGCGGCCACCAGAACATCGCCCTGCCGCGGCCCGGCGACCTGCTCGCGGGCGGGCCGATGACCGAACTCGTGCTTCAGCTCATGCCGCACGCGGTGGGGCGGGTGGACTCGGTGTCGGTGCTCGAGATCGACCTGGGGTCCCACCGCATCACGCCGGGGGCGCTCACCGTGGAGGGCGAGCAGGACGTGGACACCGCCCTGGGCCAGATTCACTGCTGGGTGATCTCGCTGAGCACCGCGGGGCGGACGGCCCACTTCTGGGTGGCCGAATCGAACCCCGTCGTCGTGCAGGTCCGCCAGGACGTTCCGGGACGCCCCGGGGCGGTGTTCGAGCAGCGGCTGATCGCGGCCAAGTAGACCGCCGGCACCGCAGCCCGGCGGTCCACAAGATTCTGCGCCGGCCGGCCAATTTCTGGTGATGATCTCCCGGATTTCGGCCCCAGATTGGCCCCATGTCAGCGGCCACGCAGGCATTCGGGGAACTCGGGGAGCGCATCGCCGAACGGTGGTTGACCGGGCGTGGATGGCGGGTGTTGCACCGGCGGTATCGCTCAGGCCATCGCGACATCGACCTCGTCATGGAACGCGAAGGGCTCGTGGCGTTCGTTGAGGTCAAGGCGAGGTCAGGCGATATGTTCGGAGATCCGGTGGAGGCTGTTAACTGGCGTAAGAGAAGAGAGTTAGAGCGGTCCGCCTTAAGTTGGATCTCACGCCATGGCCGAACACACGAGTCCTACCGGTTCGACGTTGTCGGGGTGTTGGTCAAGGGACGGCGTGTTCTGGTTCGCCACGTAGAAAATGCGTTCTCGATGCAATACGGCCCTTGATTCCTTCAATGTGTTTCGTATTTTGTTCGGGGTAACGATTGGGGCGCCCGACGGGTACGATTAGCCCGCGTGGCCAGGGGTTCACGCTCAACCACAGGAAGTGCCGATCATGGCCGTCTCGACGATGCAGGACGACAAGAAAAAGGCCCTGAACCTGGCCATCGCGCAGATCGAGAAGAACTGCGGCAAGGGTTCGATCATGCGCCTCGGCGCAGATAATCGCGTTCGCGTGGAGGCGATCCCGACGGGCGCCATCAATCTCGACGCGGCGATCGGCGTGGGCGGCATCCCACGCGGCCGCGTGACCGAGATCTACGGACCGGAATCGAGCGGCAAGACAACCCTCTGTCTTCACGTCGTGGCCAATGCGCAGCGCGCGGGCGGTGTGGCGGCATTCATCGACGCCGAGCATGCGCTCGATGTGGACTACGCGCGCAAGCTGGGCGTGGATATCGACGGGCTGCTCATCTCGCAGCCGGACACCGGCGAGCAGGCGCTCGAGATCTGCGAGATCCTCGTGCGTTCGGGAGCGGTGGACGTGATCGTCATCGACTCGGTGGCGGCGCTGGTGCCCAAGGCCGAAATCGAAGGCGACATGGGCGACTCGCACGTCGGCCTGCAGGCGCGGCTCATGAGCCAGGCGTTGCGCAAGCTCACCGGGGCCATCGCGCGGTCGCGGACGTCGGTGATCTTCATCAACCAGCTGCGTGAGAAGATCGGTGTGATGTTCGGCAATCCGGAGACCACTACGGGCGGCAAGGCGCTCAAGTTCTACGCGTCCCTGCGCCTCGATATCCGGCGCATCGGCGCCGTGAAGGAGAAGGAGGACGTGGTCGGGTCGCACGTTCGCGTGAAGGTGGTGAAAAACAAGGTGGCGGCGCCGTTCCGCCAGGCCGAGTTCGACATCATGTACGCGGAGGGCATCAGCCACACGTCGCTGCTCGTGGACATCGGCGCAGAATCCAACATCATTGAGAAGTCGGGGGCGTGGTACAGCTACAAGGGGCAGAAAATCGGCCAGGGGCGCGAGAATGCCAAGCTGTATCTCAAGGACAATCCGGCGATGATGGCGGAGGTGGAGGAGAAGGTGAAAGCGGTGCTCGGGGTTGCGCCAGTCACGGCCGCGGCCGCGGACACGGAGGAGGCGACCGAGGAGTAACCCGGCGATTCGCTCGGTGACCGGCAAGAACTGCGTGCCGGGGAGACGTTACCTGAACGCGACGGGACCCGGAAACTCCCAACGCTGCAGGGTGCTGCTCCCCGGCACCTTCTTTTTCGGCCGGGTGCTCCCGGTCTTCGACCAACCGGTGCCGCCCCGGCGGGGGCGCCAGTGTCCGTAATCACCGCGCTCACGCCGCACCCTCGGCGCCAGGGCCGCGTGGACGTCCTGGTGGACGGCAAGTCGGTGGGCGCCATTTCGGGAGACGCGGTCGCCCGCCTGCGCCTGAGCGTGGGAACGGAGTTCGAGCCCGTGCGGCTGGCATTCGAGGCCGAAGCGGCGGCGCTGGCCACGTGGGACGCTGCCAGCCGCCTGCTGGCCGCGCGGGCGCGATCGCGATCGGAGTTGCGCCGGCAATTGCTGCGCAAGGGCGAGCCGGTGGTGCGCGTGGATCAGGTGCTCGACCGCCTGGAGCGGGCCGGTTACCTGGATGACGCCGATTACGCGCGCCAGTTTGCGCGCAGTCGGTCGCTGGTGCGGGGCATGTCGCGACGGCGTGTGCAGCAGGAGTTGGCCAAACGCGGCATCGCGCGCGAGGTGGCCGAGGCCGCGATCGCGGATGTGTTCGCGCAAGAAGGAGTGGACGAATACGCGGCCGTCGAACGGCTGGCCCGTAGGAAGCTGCCCAGTTTGGCCAAGCTCGATCCCATCATGCGCCGACGGCGGTTGTACGCATTCCTTGCGCGGCGTGGTTTCGAGTCCGACGACATTCAACGCGTTATCGGCGCGCTCGGCATCGAACGATTCGGCGATAGCGCGGAGGAGTAGACGAAGCGCCGGAGGTAGCCATGGGACAAGGCCTTGGCGGTCGCGCCGCCAACGCCTGCGCAACGGCGTGGCGGCCGGCGATTTGGTATATTGCGCCCGTATGCCCGAACGCGATTCCTCCCCGCTTTCCGCCGCCGACATTCGTGAACGGTTCCTGGCCTATTTCGAGCGCCAGGGCCACGTGCGCCGCGCGAGTTCATCGCTCGTGCCGGCCGACGATCCCACGCTGCTGTTCACCAACGCGGGGATGGTTCAGTTCAAGAAAGTCTTCCTGGGTATGGAAGATCCGCCTGACGGCAAGCGCCGGGCCACGACGGCGCAGAAGTGCGTGCGCGCCGGCGGCAAGCACAACGACCTCGAGCAGGTGGGGCACACCGCCCGGCATCACACTTTCTTCGAGATGCTGGGCAACTTCTCGTTCGGCGACTACTTCAAGCGTGACGCGATCCGGTTCGCCTGGGAGTTCGTCACCGGTCCGCGCGAACGCGGCAATCTGGCCATCGATCCCAAGCACCTGCGCGTGTCGGTGTTCCGGGACGATCAGGAAGCGCGCGCGCTCTGGAAGGAGGTCGCGGGACTTCCCGATTCGCGCATCTACGGGCTGAGCGAGAAGGACAACTTCTGGCAGATGGCCGACACCGGGCCGTGCGGGCCCTGCTCGGAGTTGTACGTCGACCTGGCGCATCTCGCCGGCGATTGGCGCTTTCCCGAGGGCGCCACCGGAGAATGGACCGCGATGGACCGCGACGAATTCTCCACCGACGCGTTCGTGGAGGGCGCGGAGGCGGGGCGCTTCCTGGAGATCTGGAACCTGGTGTTCATGCAGTTCGACCGGCAGGCGGACGGCACGATGCGGCCGCTGCCGCGCCCTTCGGTGGACACGGGGGCCGGACTGGAGCGCATCGCCGCGGTGCTGCAGCGGGTGACGAACAACTATCACACGGACCTGTTCGCGCCCCTGATTCGGGGGGTCGAAGAGGCAGTGGGGCTGCCGTACCGCGGCCGCACCCAGCGTGCCCCGGCCCCGATGACCGTCCGCGGCCGGCAGGCGATGGTCGATCCGGCTTCGTTCCGCGTGATCGCCGACCACGCGCGGGCGGTGGCGTTCCTGCTCGCCGACGGCGTCTTTCCGTCCAACGACGGACGCGGCTACGTGCTACGGCGCATCCTGCGGCGCGCGGTGCGCCATGCCTGGCTGCTCGGGAGGAGCGAGCCCACCCTGGTGCGTGTCGTCGAGGCCGTGATCGCGTGCATGGGCGACGTCTATCCGGAACTCCGCACGCGGTCGGCGCACCTGCTCAAGACCACACGGGTGGAAGAGGAGGCGTTCCTGGCCACGATCGAAGGTGGGCTGACACGGTTTGACCAGCTGGCGCCCGAGAGCGGCACACAACTGGGCGACACGATCCGCGGCACGATCAGTGGTGAGGACGCGTTCCGATTGTACGACACGTTCGGCTTTCCAATCGACCTCACCGAGCTGATGGCGCGCGAGCGCGGATACACCGTAGACATCGCGGCATTCGGTGCGGCGCTCGAGGAGCAGCGCACGCGCTCCAAGGAGGAGCGGAAGTCGCGGCGTCTTGCGGTGGAGGTCGACGAGTTGAGCGACGCCGCTGCGTGGGAGTTGGCTCCGGGGGCCCGTGCGGAGGACGTGTCGTTCGTAGGCTACGACTCGGTGGAGATCGAGACGCAGGTGACGGCGGTGCGCCAACTCGGGCCGGGGCGTATCGCGGTGCTGTTGCGCGAGACGCCGTTCTATGCGGAATCGGGCGGGCAGATCTCCGACCGCGGTGAGATCGCGGGCGACGGGTGGCGCGTGGACGTCGAGGATGTGCGCAAGATCGACGGGCGTCCTGCCGCGGTGGGGCGGATCACGGGAACGTTCGGGTTCGGGCGCGTCGCGGCCCGCGTGCCCACGCTGCGCCGCAAGGACACCGAGCGGAACCACACCGCCACGCATCTGCTTCACGCGGCGCTGCGCGAGGTGCTGGGCGATGCGGTGCACCAGGCGGGGTCGCTGGTGGCGCCCGACCGACTGCGGTTCGACTTCACGCACCACGGCCCGGTGAGCGCCGACAAGCTTGCCGCGATTCAGCGCATCGTCAACGACCGCATCTGGGCGGCGACCCCGGTGACGACGCGAGAGATGCCGTATGCCGAGGCGCGAGCCGCAGGGGCGATGGCCCTGTTCGGCGAGAAGTACGGCGACGTGGTGCGCGTGGTGACCGTGCCCGGCTTCTCGATGGAGCTCTGTGGCGGCACGCACGTGCGCAACACGGCCGAGATCGGGCTCTTCGAGATCGTGCACGAGACGGGTGTGGCGTCGGGCGTGCGGCGCATCGAAGCGGTGACCGGCCCGGGCGCGCACGCGTTGCTCGGCGAGCGAGCCCAGGCTCTCGTGCGCACGGCCGAACTGCTCAAGGTGTCGCCGGACGGCGTGGAGAAGCGGGCCCAGGCGCTGCTCGACGAGCGACGGGCGCTGGAGAAGCGACTCGAGGAGGCGGTGCGCGGAGGCGGCGACCAGATGCAGCGGTGGCTGGACGAGGCGCAGGAACTGAACGGCACCGGCGCCCGGTTCGTGGGCCAGGTGGTGCAGGCCGCGGATCTCAAGGAATTGCAGGCACTGGGCGACGCGCTGCGTGAACAGTTGCGCTCGGGGGTGGGCGTGCTCGCCGCGACGTTCCCCGACGGCAAGACGACGATGCTCGTCGTGGCGACCGACGATCTCGTGCAGCGCGGCGTGAGCGCCGGTGCGCTCGTGAAGGAACTGGCGGCGTTGGCCGGTGGGCGCGGCGGCGGCAAGCCGCATATGGCGCAGGCAGGAATTCCCGACGCCTCGCGGCTGCACGAGGCGCTGGGCCGCGCGGCGGGCCTCGCCGGTGCCCTCATCGAGAAGACCAGATGACGGTGGGCGCATGGCTGTCTCGCCGGACGCTGCGTCCTCCCGAGGCGCTGGACGCGCGCGTGCGCCGGGCGCTCGGCGGCCGGTTGGCGCTCGACGCCTCGGAGACGCACCGGGTGTGCGAGGCGGCGGCCGAGGAGGTGCTCTCGTCGCTGCTTGGCGCACGCGAGACGGGGCGCGAATCGGCGCTCGACCTGCTCGCCGTCGACGCCCTCGTCACATATGCGTTCGAGCATGCAGCGGCGGGTGGGGACCTCGACGCGATGGCGGTCGGCGCCATGCAACGCATCGCGGCGATCGGGGCGCATCACGCGGCCGCCGGAGACGGGGCGTGACGGCGCGCCGGGAACGGGCGCCGTGATCGACATCCACACGCACCTGCTGCCGGGCGTGGACGACGGATCGCCCTCGATCGATGTGTCGTTGCCGGTGCTGCAGCGATTCGCGGCTGGCGGCGTGGACGTGGTGGTGTGCACGCCGCACCTGATGGCGTCGAAAGCCGTGAGCGCGCCGTACAACCAGCACGCACAGATCCTGGCGTCGCTGCGCGAAGCGGCGCCGGCTGGGCTGGAGTTGAAGCTTGGCTGGGAGATCATGCTCGACACGCCCGGCACGGACCTGCGCCACCCACAGCTGTCACTTGGTGGCTCCAAGGCCGTGCTGGTCGAATTTCCACGGATGTCCATTCCGCCCAATGCGACCGATGAGTTGTTCCGCCTGCGGACGAGTGGGATCCTGCCGGTGCTCGCGCATCCCGAGCGGTACGTCGGATGCACGGTGGAACAGGTGGGCGAGTGGCGGCAGTCGGGCGCGACGATCCAACTGGACGGGGCGGCGCTGCTCGGCCACCATCGCATGTCCGAACTGGCGCGGGCGATCCTCGCCCGCGGATATGCCGACATCATCGCCAGCGACACCCATGGCGATAGTCGTTCGCTCATTGCGGTGCGCGATTGGCTGGTCGAAGTGGGCACGGCGGAGCAGATCGACCTGCTGACGAACGAGAATGCGCGGCGCTTGCTGGCCGACGAGCCGCTGCGGGCGGTGCCGCCGCTCGTCGTGCGCCAGGGCATGTTGGACCGGCTCCGCCGGTTGGTGCTTGGCCGCGCGCGGTCCGCGGGTTCTACACGACAGTGACCCAACGGCGGAGGCGCCGGAGTGACGCGATCATCGAGTAGGGAGTTCAGCGAAGCCCTTCGGGCGCTGTCCGACACGGCGCTCCACGTGGCCGACACCATGGGCGCCGAGCTCGACGAGGCGCTGCGCCTCGTGCGTGACACGGTGAAGGCGGGTGGTACGCTCTTCTTCTGTGGCAATGGGGGCAGCGCCGCCGACGCCCAGCACGTGGCCACCGAATACGTCGTGCGCTATACGCGCAACCGGCGTGCCTACCCGGCCGTTGCCCTCACCACCGATTCATCCCTTCTCACCGCGGCCGGCAATGATCTCGGATTCGACCAGGTGTTCGCGCGCCAGGTCGAAGCCCTGGCGGGGCCCGGCGACCTGCTCGTGATCCATTCCACCAGCGGCAATTCGCCCAACGTGCTGCGGGCCGCCGAGGCGGCCCGCGCGGCCGGGGCGAAGGTGCTGGCCTTCTCCGCCCGCGATGGTGGAGCGCTGCGTGCCCTGGCCGACCACGCGGTGGTGATTCCTACCGATCGAACCGACCGGGCGCAGGAACTGCATCTGTGTCTCGAACACATCATCTGCGACATCGTGGAGAAGACGCTGTGATCGATCTCGCCGGAAAGTGCGCGCTCGTGACCGGGGGCTCGCGGGGCATCGGCGCGGCGACCGTGCTCCTGCTCGCCGAGTCGGGCGCCGACGTCGTGCTCGGCTATCGAGCGCGGGCGGTGGATGCCGAGCGTGTCGCCGCCGAGGCGCGCGCGCTGGGCGTGCGGGCCGTTGCGGTGGCAGCCGACATCGCCACCTCGAACGGCGCCGACGATCTGGTGCGCGGAGCGGTGGCCGAGCTCGGCGCGCTCGACCTGTTCGTGGGCAACGCCGGCATCTGGCCGGTGGAGGAGGAGGACGTTACGCAGATCTCCGATGCCCGCTGGCGCCACACGATGGCGCAGAACGTCGATTCGATGTTCTACACCACCCGGGCCGCCGCTCGCGTGCTCCGCGACCACGGACGCATCGTGCTCGTGTCCAGCACGGCCGGCCAGCGCGGCGAGGCGTTTCATTCCGACTACGGGGCGTCGAAGGGCGCGATGATCTCGTTCGTGAAGTCCCTGGCCCCCGAACTCGCCAGGCGGGACATCACGATCAACAGCGTCGCACCGGGCTGGGTGGACACCGAGATGTGCGACGTACCCTACGCCGACGGCGGGCGGGAGCGAATCGCGGCCACGATTCCGCTGGGGCGTGTGGCCGACGCCCGGGACATCGCCGGGCCGATCGTATTCCTCTGTTCGGCGCTCGCCCGGCACATCACCGGAGAGATCGTGAACGTGAATGGCGGCAGCGTGCTCTGCGGATGATCGTTCTCATATTCACCGGCGGGACGATCTCCATGCGCCACGATCCCGCGGCGGGCGGGGCCGTACCCGCGCTCGCCGGGCGTGACATCCTGGCGCTCGCGCCCGGCCTCGATCGGATCGCGCAACTCGAGGTCGATGACTTCGGCGCCTTTCCCGGTCCGCATATGACCGTGGAGCGCGTGTGGGCGCTGCGTGCGCGCATCGCTGCGCATCTGGCGCGCCCCGAGGTCGAAGGCATCGTCGTCACCCACGGCACGGACTCCCTGGAGGAGTCGGCGTACCTCATGGCGCGATCGCTCGACACCGAAAAGCCCGTCGTCTTCACCGGCGCGATGCGCACGTCGAGCGACCTCGGGTGGGATGGGCCGGCCAACCTCGGTGCGTCGGTGCGCACGGCCGCCAGCAACGAGGCGCGTGGGTTGGGCGTGCTGGTCGTGATGGGCGATCGTATCTTCAGCGCTCTCGACGTGACCAAGGTGCACACGCACATGCCAGACGCGTTCGAGAGCCCTGGTCTGGGGCCGCTGGGCGTGGTGGACGACGGGCGCGTGATCGTGCGGCGCCTCGTGGAGGGTTCGTTGGCGGTGTTGGCCCCCGAGGCGCCGGCCCAGCCGGTGGACATTGTGTACGCCTGGGGCGGTGCCGACGCCCGCCTTCTCGACGCATCGCGCCAGGCCGCGCTGGGTGTGGTGGTGGCGGCGATGGGGCGGGGCAACGTCCCGCCGCCGATGGCCGAGGGGATCGACCGGTGGATTGCCGACGGCAAGCCGGTGGTGATCACCTCGCGCGCCCTGCGTGGCCGCGTGGGGCACACGTACGGGTACCCGGGCGGGGGGCGCCGGCTGTTCGAGGCCGGCGCGCTCTTCGCGGGCAGCCGCCGGCCCACGCAGGCGCGCATCGACCTCATGCTCGCACTCGGCGCCGGCGTCGACCTGCGCTCGGTGTTCGATGGCTGAGCACGACGACCTGCGCAAGCTGCGGCCGCCCAAGCCGGTGCTCGAGATCGCCGGGAGGCTGGAGAATGCCGGCCACGAAACATGGTGCGTGGGGGGCGCCGTGCGCGACGCGCTGCTCGGCCATCAGCACCTGGATTGGGATCTGGCCACGGCGGCGACCCCGGAACAGGTGCGCGCGCTGTTCGGCCATCGGCGCACGATTCCCGTAGGCATCGAATTCGGGACGGTGGGTGTGCTCGACGACACTAAGACGCTGCACGAGGTGACCACCTTTCGCCGCGACGTGCGCACGGACGGGCGCCACGCCGAGGTCGAGTTCGGCGTCTCGCTGGATGAGGACCTCGCGCGCCGCGACTTCACGATCAATGCCATCGCGTACTCGCCGCGGCTGGAGCGGTTGCACGATCCGTTCGATGGTCGCCGCGATCTCGAGCGGCGGCTGGTGCGCGCCGTGGGCGATCCGGGCCAGCGGATGCGCGAGGATCGGTTGCGCGCGCTGCGCGCGATCCGGTTCTCGGCGCGGTTCGGGTTCGCGATCGACCAGCCCACCTGGCGGGCCATCGTCGAGAGTGCGCCGTACCTGGGACGGCTGTCGCCCGAGCGGGTGAAGCAGGAGCTCGAGAAGACCATGGAGCAGGTGGCGGCGCCGAGTGCGGCGCTTCGGCGGTGGCGCGAAGCCGGGGCCCTCCCGGTGCTGGTGCCGGCGCTGGCCGGCGTGAGCGACGAGGTCGTGGACGCGCTCGATTGCCTGGCGAAGCCGGGCATCCCACACCGTCCGAACCGCCGCGTGCATCGAATGGCCATGCTGTTCAGCGACGTGCCCGCCAAGCAGATCGGGGCGGCGCTCACGGCGTTGCGCTGCTCCAAGCTGGAGATGACCTGGATCCAGATGCTGGTGGAACGCTGGCAAGCGGTAGGTGGATCCATGGGAAACGCACTGATCGCCGCCGCGCCGATCACCGACGCGGAGGTGCGGCGCTGGGTGGCAAGCGTGGGCCGCCTGCACCTCCCGGGGTACTTCCGGCTTGCCGGCGCGCGTTGGGCCGTGCGGCGTCGCGTGACGCCATCCGCGCCCTCGCCTCAGGCGATCCGAGCGCTCTACCGGCGCGCACTCCGCGCGGCGTTCCGCGATCCGGTGGATCTGCGCGATCTCGCGCTGGATGGCGACGACCTGCGGCGCGCCGGTATTCCCGCGGGGCCCGCGCTCGGCAAGATCCTCCAGGCGTTGCTCGATTGGGTGTTGGATGATCCGGCGCGGAACACGCCATCGGCGCTGCTGGCGCGCGCCGACGAACTGCGCGCGGCAGCCAGGTCGGAGGGACCGTGACCCGCGGCGGCAAGCGCGGAGCGCGCGCCACCGGCGGCGGAGACAAGGCCGGGGGGGCCTCACTCTGGGCGCGCCCCGACGATGCGCCCCTCGCCGCTCGCATGCGTCCGCGCACGCTCGACGAGTTCGTGGGTCAGCGGCAGATACTCGCCCCCGGCAAGCCGCTGCGAGCCGCCATCGAATCGGGAACCGTGGGCTCGATGGTATTCTGGGGACCGCCGGGTTCCGGCAAGACGACGCTTGCACGCCTCATCGCCCGGCACGCCGACCGTGAGTTCGTGCCGTTCTCGGCCGTCACCGAGGGCGTACCGCGCGTGCGTGAGATCGTGGCGGAGGCGGAGTCGCGCCGCCTGCTGGGGCGGGGGACGATTCTCTTCGCGGACGAGATTCACCGCTTCAACAAGGCGCAGCAGGACGCGTTCCTCCCGCACGTCGAATCGGGCACCATCACGCTGATCGGCGCCACCACCGAGAATCCGTCGTTCGAAATCATCGGCGCATTGCGGTCTCGCATGCGAGTGTTCGTGCTCGAGCCGTTGTCGGAGCAGGACATCGAGACGGTGATTCGTTCGGCATTGGCCGACGAGGAGCGCGGGTTGGGCGGCCGGAAGCTCGTGGTGGACGAACCCGCGATGGCGCTCATCGCCGCCGAAGCGGACGGCGATGCACGGCGCGCGCTCACGGTGCTCGAAGCGGCGGCGGCCCACGCCGGGCAGGGTGGGCGCATCGGGGAATCCGAAGCGCGGGAGGCGCTGCAGTTCCGATTCGCGCGATTCGACAAGGGCGGCGAAGAGACCTACAACATGCTGAGCGCGTACCACAAGAGCCTGCGCGGCAGCGATCCGCAGGGCGCGCTGTACTGGATGGCGCGGATGATCGACGGCGGTGCCGACCCGATGGTCCTGTTCCGGCGGGCGATCGCCATGGCAGCGGAGGACATCGGACTGGCCGATCCCGAGGCGCTCAAGCTCGCGGTGGCGGCGCGCGACGCGTTCCACATGCTGGGCGCCCCGGAGGGTTATCTTCCGTTGGCCGAGATGACCGTGTATCTCGCAACGGCGCCCAAGTCGAACAGTTCGAAACGGGCGCTGGACGCGGCGATGGCGGCCGCGCGGGACACGCCCGCCGAGCCGGTCCCGCTGCACATCCGCAACGCGCCCACGGGATTGATGAAGGAACTGGGGTATGGGCGTGGGTATCAATACGCACATGCGGTGCCCGAGGCGTACGTGCCGCAGGAATATTTGCCGGAGCGATTGCGGGGCACCACGTTCTTCGAACCGGGCGCGTTCGGATTCGAAAAGGAGATCGCCAGGCGGTTGGCCTGGTGGGCCGAGCGCAAACGCCGGGCCGATGAGGGAGACCACAGTGTATGAGGTGGCGAATGGTGCGGACTTCCGTAAGCAAAGTAGTATGGATGGCCGGGGCCTTGGCGGTCATGGCTGGGTGTGCGACCCTCGGCCGACAGTTCTTCAAGCAGCCGACGGTGGTGCTGCGCGACGTGCGCTTGGCGGGGCTCGGGATCACGGGGGGCAACCTGGATGTCGTGCTCGCGGTGTACAATCCCAACGGCTACCAGCTTGACGCTACGAGCCTCCATTATCGGTTGCTGGTTGACACCGTCGAGGTCGCCGATGGCAACGTGAGCGAGCGGAGTGCGTTCCGCGGCGGCGACACCACCATCGTGCACCTGCCGGTGACGTTCAGCTACGCCGGCGTGGGCGCGGCCGGTCGCGAGTTGACGCAGACCGGCGCGGTGAACTACCGCGTGGTGGGCGACATCACGGTCGATTCGCCGATCGGCAGCCGCACCTTCCCCTTCACGTCGAGCGGGCGTTTCACCACCGTCAACGCCACGATTCACTAGGGAGACGCGCATCGCACGAGAACTGATCGACGTCACGCAGGCGGCGGACCGGGCGCTGTTGGTCGGCGCCCCGTTGAAGCGCGCCGGCGGCCGGCGGGCACTCGACGAACACCTGCGGGAGCTGGCGCGACTGGCCGATACGGCGGGCGCGACGGTGGTAGGCGAAATGACCCAGCAGATCGACCGTCCGCATTCGGGCACGTACCTTGGCGCGGGCAAGCTCGACGAGCTGCGCGCCCGCGTCGGGGAGCTGGGCGCCACGCTCGTCATCTTCGATGATGAGCTGTCGCCCACACAGGGCAAGAACATCGAGGACGCCATCGGCCAGCGCGTCGTGGATCGCGCGGAACTGATCCTCGACATCTTCGCCACCCGCGCGCGGAGCAGCGAGGCCAAGATGCAGGTGGAACTGGCCCAGCTCGAGTACATGCTGCCGCGGCTCACCCGCATGTGGACCCACCTCGAGAAGTTCCGCGGGGGCATCGGCGTGCGCGGCCCCGGTGAAACGCAGCTCGAAACGGACCGCCGGTTGATCAACCATCGCATCAAGCTGCTGCGCGGGCGGTTGCGGGACGTGATGAAGGCGCGCGTGGTACAGCGGCAATCGCGGCATGGCGCGTTCAAGGCGTCGCTGGTCGGCTACACCAACGCCGGCAAGTCATCGATCCTGCGCGGGCTGGCTGGCGACGCCGGCGTGTTCGTGGAAGACCGCCTGTTCGCGACGCTCGATCCGCTCACCCGCGAAGTGGATCTGGGCGAGAACGCTCACGTGCTGGTGACCGACACCGTGGGGTTCATTCGCAAGCTGCCGCACCACCTCGTGGCGTCGTTCCGCGCCACGCTGGAGGAGACGAGCGACGCCGACATCCTGCTGCACGTCGTCGATGCCAGCCACCCCTTGTGGGAAGACCAGCGCCAGGTGGTGGAGCAAGTGCTCGAGGAGCTGGGCCTCCAGGACAAGCCGGTGCTGCTGGTATTCAACAAAGTGGACGCGCTGAGCGACGAGGCATTGCTCGCCCTCCAGGGGCGCATGGCCACCGCGTCGCCCGGGGCCATCTTCGTGTCGGCGAACGCCGAGGGGGGATTGGAGCCGCTGCGCCGGGCCCTGCAGGCGGCTGTGCGCGCACGCCGGCCGGTGTCGGAAATCCGCCTGTCGGCGGCTGACGGCAAGCTGCTCGCCTTCATTCATCGTGAGGGCGAGGTGCTGGAGCAGCGCACCGTTGATGATCGGCTGATCGTGCGGGCCCGGGTGAACGACGCGCTGGCCGGACGGCTGCGAAGCGCGGGCGCGGAGGTCGAGCAGGTCTGAGTATTGGCTATTCAAATATGACAGCTTATGACAAGAGTTGACAAATGGCGATGAAAATGGCCATAATTACTCGTCAACAATAGTGGGATGCCGAGCTGCCAGACCTGTTGAGCCCCAAACAACTCGCCGAATATCTGCAGTTGTCCCAGCGCACGGTGTATCGGCTGCTGGAGCGGGGCGACCTGCCCGCCGTCAAGGTCGGCGGGCAGTGGCGCTTCCGGAAGGCGACCCTGGACGAGTGGCTGGATGTGAACATGCATCGCCTCGACGCCGACTCCCTGCAGGCCCTCGAAGGTGACGAAGCGTCCGGGCAGCCGGTTCCCGCCATCGCCGACCTGATCGCCCCGGACAACGCGCGCATCACCGTGCCTGCCGGTTCGCAGGAGACCGTGATCCGGGCATTCGTAGAGAGCGTGCGGTTCCCGGAGCCGGTGTCGCGCGATCTCGTGTGCGAGCGCGTGCTCGAACGCGAACGGCTGTGCAGCACAGCGTTGTCAGGTGGGGTGGCGCTCCTGCACACGGCACGAAGCCGGCCGCGTGTGCTTCAGGCACACGATCTGGTGGCGATCGGTCGCGTTCAGTCGCCGGTGGAATTCGGGGCGTTGGACGGCAGCGTGACCGACACGCTCATTCTCGTGCTGGGGCGGAGCGAGCGCGACCAGCTCGTGCTGCTCGCCCGACTGACGCGGCTGTGCCAGGAGCCCGGTTTCCTTTCCGCGCTGCGTTACGCGACGGACGCCGCTCAGGTGATCGAGCTCGTCCGCCGTACCGCGAGCCGGCTGTTCGTCTCGGCTCAGTGACCGCCTCCGGATACCCATGCAACTGACGCTCCGCCAGGTCGCCTCGTACCTCGACGTGCCCGAGGCCACGGCCCGCCGCTGGATCACGGCGCGGGGGCTGCCGGCGCACCGCGTGAACGAGCGGCTCTACTGCAACGCCATCGAACTCTGGGAGTGGGCGGTGGAGCAGGGGATCCCGGTGTCGCGCAGCCTGCTCGAGCAGGCGCAGCGCGCGCCGGACGCGGTGCCCGCGCTGTCGGCGCTCATCGCGGAGGGGGGGGTGTACCGAGACGTCGGCGGAGCGACAAAGCCGGAGGTGCTGCGCCACGTGGTCGCGCTGCTGCCGCTTCCCGACGACGTGGACCGGGAGTTTCTGGTCACCGTGCTCGAGGCGCGGGAAGCGATGGGATCCACCGGCATCGGCGACGGCATCGCCATTCCGCATGTTCGCAATCCGATTCTCTTGCACGTGGCGCGATCCTTCGTCGCCCTCTGTCTGCTCAAACAGCCGGTGGAGTTCGAGGCGGTGGACCGTCAGCCCGTGGGCGCGCTGTTCCTAGTGGTGAGTCCCAACGTGCCGGCGCACCTGCGGATTCTTGCCAAGCTCGGATTCGTGTTGCGCGACGTGGAGCTTCGGCGGTTACTGCGCACGGCTGCGGCGACGGACGAGATTCTGGCGCGCATCTCGGCGTTGGAGGCGGGTTCCGCCTCGAGCGCGCGTCCGGACGCCACGCGGAGCGGAGCATGAGCCGGTGATGGCGTTCGCCGCCGCGATCGGGTGTTGGGCCATCGGCGCTCTTGCGGCGCTGGTCGCGCGCGGGCGTTCCATGCCTGCGGCCCTCGGCGCCGCGGGGGCCGTGGCCGGCGGGCTCGCGGCGCTGACCGCCGGTGGCACGGTGCTGGCAGGCGGCGCCCCGCGCCTGTGGGAGGCGCCGTGGAGCGTGCCCGCTGGCGCGCTCGCGCTGCGCCTCGATCCGTTGGCGGCGGTCTTCCTGTTGCCGATCGCAGTCATCGGGGCGCTCGGCGCCGTGTATGGCGTGGCCTACCAGCGAGAACATGCGCCGGCGCGCTCGAGCGCGGGGTCGTTCGCGGCCTACAACCTGCTGCTGCTGAGCATGGCGCTCGTGGTCACCGCCGCCAACCTGGTGCTTCTGATCGTGGCGTGGGAATTGATGACACTGAGCTCCTGGGCGCTGGTCGTGGAGGATCACGATCGTGGCGGTGTGCGCGTGGCGGGGCTTCAATACCTGATAGCTGGCCATCTCGCCACCGCGGCGTTGCTGCTCATGGCATTGCTGCTGGCAGGGGCCAACAACGGCTTCGCGATCGCGCCGCTCGCGGGTCCGGCGGCGGTGCCTGCGGGGGTGCTGTTCGCGCTGGCCCTCATCGGGTTCGGAACCAAGGCCGGGATCGTGCCGATGCACGTATGGTTGCCCGACGCGCATTCCTCGGCGCCTTCGCACGTGTCGGCGCTGATGTCGGGCGTGATGATCACGATGGGTTTCTACGGGATGGCGCGGTTCTTCCCGCTGTTCGGAGCGCCGCCCGTGTGGTGGGCCTACGTGCTCCTGGCGCTCGGCGCGGTGGGCACGGTCGGCGGGATCCTGTTCTCATTGGCACAGCGCGACGTGAAGCGGGCGCTCGCGTACTCGACGGTCGAGAACGCTGGGCTGACGGCGCTTGCCATGGGTGTCGGGCTCCTGGGCACGTCGCTGCACGATCCCGTCCTGGCCGGGCTCGGCTGGATGGCGGCGTTGTTGCATCTCTGGAATCACGCGCTGGCCAAGAGCCTGCTGTTTCTCGGGTTCGGCGCCGTCGCCCTCCGCGTCCACAGTCGGGAACTCGACGCCATGGGCGGAGTGCTGCGCCGCTGGAAACTGGTGGGCGGCGTGCTTGTGCTCGGCGCGGCGGCGCTCGCGGCGCTGCCCGGGCTCAACGTGTTCGCCGGTGAATGGCTCCTGTTGCGCGCGCTGCTTTCGGGAATTCTGAACCTCGCGGGGTTCGACCGCGTGGTGCTGCTGGGCGCCCTGGCCGCACTGGCGTTCGCGGGTGGGCTCGCCGTGGCGGGGTTCACGCGCCTCGTGGGCGTCGGCCTCCTCGGCAAGCCACGTTCACCGGAGGCGGCGGACGCGCGCGAACCGGGGTGGATGACGCGTCTGCCAATCGTGGTGTTGGGTGCCGGGTGCGTTGCGATCGCGGCGGTGCCGAGTCGGGTGGTGGGTGTGTTGGCGCCGGCGGGTAGGGGCACGGCGCCGGGCGCCGATGTCGCCGCGGCCGGCGCCGCGCTGCTCCCATTGACGGCGCTCCTGCCCGTGCTGGGCGCGTTGGCGGTGCTCGTCGCCGCGCTGCGCGCCGCATCGGCGCGGCGATCGCCGCGCCGCGCTGACGATACGTGGGGCTGCGGGTTCGCGGGTGCGACGCCGTCCATGCAATACAGCTCCACGTCGTTCGCGGGGGGGCTCACGACGGTCATGCAGCCGGTGCTCCGCGCGGAGACGCGGCGGCAGGGCATGGCGGACGGGCGCGGGGTGTCGGGGTCGCTGTGGCCTGCGGCCGCGTCATGGGCTTCGGCGACGGCGGACCGCGTGCTCGAAGAGGTCTATCGGCCGGTGTTCTCAAGTGCGGGGCGCGTGGCGGCGCGCCTGCGCGCGCTTCATCGGGCCCGGGTGACGACGTCCCTGCTGTACATGGTGGCGGCCGTCGCCGTGCTGCTCGCGCTGTTGTTCCGGTCGGGGCCGGGCTGATGGCGTTCGTGGCATGGAGCATCGCCCTCATGGTGGCGGCCGGCGTGCTCAACGCCGTGCTGTGGCGACGGCCCGATCTTGCCGACGCGACGTTTCGTGTGGGCCTGTTGGGCGCCGCGGTGGTGGGGTGCATCCCCGCGGTGCGTGTGCTGGCTGGAGGTTCGGTGCCCGACGTTTCGATCGCGACGCAGATGCCGGGCGGATCGTGGGTGTTCGGATTGGACGCGCTGTCGGCGCTGTTCCTGTTGGTGATCCTCGCCGTCGGTTCGGCCTGCGCGTTCTTCGGCGTGACCTACCTGCGGGCCGGAGCGACGCGGCGCGGGGCGCGCGCGTCGCTCTTCTTTGTCGCCACGCTCATGGCTGCACTGTCGGTGGTGGTGATCGCGCGGGCCGCGCTGCCGTTCCTGATCGCGTGGGAGGCCATGGCGCTGGCCTCGTACGCCGCGATCGTGCTCGATCACGGTCAGGCCGAGGTGCGCCGCGCAGGGATGCTCTATCTCGTGGCCACGCACGTCGGGACGCTGGCGCTGTTCGGGTTGTTCGCGGTGTGGGGAACGGGGGCCCGCAACCTCAGCTTCGCGTCGCTCGCGGCGCGGCCGCTCCACGGTGTGGCACAGGTCGCCGTCCTGGGCGCGGCGCTGCTCGGCTTCGGCATGAAGGCGGGACTCGTGCCATTTCACTTCTGGCTTCCCGAAGCCCACGCTGCCGCTCCGTCGCACGTCTCGGCCATCATGTCGGGCGTGGTGATCAAGATGGGGATCTACGGCCTGCTGCGCGTGAGCCTTCTGATGCAGGGGCCGCCCGCCTGGTGGGGGTGGCTGCTGCTCATGGCGGGCGCGGTCTCGGGCATCCTGGGCGTCGTGTGGGCGTTGGCCCAGCACGACCTGAAGCGGCTGCTCGCGTTCCATAGCGTGGAGAACATCGGGATCATCCTCTTAGGGATCGGTGCCGGTTCGCTGGGCATCACGTACGGCCATCCGCTGGTGGCCGTGCTCGGCTTTGCCGGCGCGGCCCTGCACACGGTGAATCACGCGCTGTTCAAGGGTCTGCTCTTTCTGGGCGCGGGTTCGGTGGCGCACGCGACCGGAACGCGTGAGATCGACCGCCTGGGCGGGTTGGCGCGGCGCATGCCCATTACCGCGATCACCTTCCTGTTGGGTTCGGCGGCGATCGTCGGGCTGCCGCCGCTCAATGGTTTCGTGAGCGAGTGGCTGGTGTACCGCGCCCTGCTCGACGCGGGCCTCGTGGCCAGCACGGCGCGCCTTGCCGTGCTCGCTGTCGCCGTGCTGGGATTGGTCGGTGCGCTCGCGCTGGCGTGCTTTTCCAAGGTAGTCGGCGTGATATTTCTCGGCAGCCCGCGCGATTCAACCGTGTCCGTCGCGCACGAGTCCCCGGCCGGCATGACCGGGCCGCTCATCGCGCTGGCGGCGGCGTGCGCGGCGATCGGGCTGCTGCCGGTCCTCGTGGTGGCGCCGCTGCTGCGGGTGGGTTCGCTGGTGGCCGGTACGTCGCCCACCGCGGTGTGGCTGGGTGGCGCGGACCCCGCCGCGGGCGCCGTCACCTGGTTCGTGCTTGCATTCGCGGCGACGCTGGCGGTGGGCTTGGTGATGCGGTCGCGATGGTCGGCGCGCCGGGGCTCCACGGTGGCCGGGACGTGGGGTTGCGCATTCACCACGCCGACGGCGCGGATGCAATACACCGCGTCGTCGTTCGCTGCGCCGCTGCTCACGGCCTATCGGAGCGTGGCGGGCCTCCACACCGAGCGCACGGCACTGGCATTGGCGACGCATGCGGCGGACCCGGTGCTCGACCGGATCATGGTGCCGGTGTGGCACGGGATCGAATCGGCGGCGCGGCGGATCCGCCCCCTGCAGCGGGGCCGGCTGTCGCAGTACCTGCTGTACATCGTGGCGGCGCTGGTGGTGGCGCTCGGATACCTGATGCTCGCGGGGTGGATGTCATGATGGCGTTCGTCGACCGGAGCGCGCTCGCGGCGCTGGCCGTCTTGTTGCTCGTGGCGCCGGCGCTTCCGGGGATCGCCATCAAGACCAAGTCGCTGCTCACGGGACGGCGCGGGGCGCCGGTGCTACAGTTGTATCGCGATCTGGCCAAGCTGGCGCGCAAGGGTTCGGTGTACAGCACCACCACCACGTGGGTCTTCCGCGCCGGGCCCGTGGTGGTGCTGGCGTCGCTTCTCGCGGCCGCGCTCTTGCTTCCGCTCAATGGCCGCGTCGCGCCGATTCATTTTGCCGGCGACCTCGTGGCGTTCGCGGGGCTGCTCGCCCTGGCGCGGTTCGCGCTCGTGCTCTCGGGCCTCGACACCGGTTCCAGCTTCGAGGGCATGGGGGCGAGCCGCGAAGTCACGTTTGCGAGCTTCGCCGAGCCGGCGCTGTTTCTCTGCTTCGTTGGGCTCGTGCTGGTCACCGGGCACCTGTCGCTCAGCAACATGCTAGGCCCGGCGCTCGCCACGGCATGGCCGCGCGACACGGCCTCGCTGGTGCTGGTGGGGCTGGCGCTGTTCGTGCTCCTGCTCGCCGAGAATTCGCGCGTGCCGGTGGACGATCCGGCCACGCATCTCGAGCTGACGATGGTCCACGAAGTCATCGTGCTCGATCACAGCGGGCCCGATCTCGCGCTCATCCTGTATGGCAGCGCGCTCAAGCTCTCCATCTTCGCGGCGGTGTTGGTGAGCATGGCGGCGCCGCGCGGCGCGCTCCCGATGTGGGCGGGGTTGGCGTTGCTCGTCGTGGGGCTGGCCGTGGTGGCCGTGATGGTGGGCGTCGTCGAGTCGGTCATGGCGCGCCTGCGGCTCACGCGCGTACCGCAGTTGATCGTGGGCGCCGGGGCCCTGGCGCTATTCGGCATCATCCTCCTGCTCCGCTGACCATGCAGACCAGCGCGGAACTGCTCCTCCTGCTCGTGGTGCTCACCAACTTCGCGGTGCTCGGCACCTCGCGGCTGCGCACGTGTATCCGCGCGGTGGCGGCGCAGGGCCTTCTCCTCGGCCTGTTGCCGGTGGCGCTCGCGTCGCACCTCACGTTGCACGTGGGGAGTCTCGCGGTGGGGACGGTGCTGGTGAAGGCGGTGATCCTGCCCTGGTTCCTGCTCTGGGCCATTCGCGAGGCGGCCGTGCGGCGCGAGGTGGAGCCGCTGGTCGGGTTCATCACCTCGCTGCTGCTGGGTGCGTTGGCGCTCGCCCTCGCGTTTGCGATCTCGGCGCGACTTCCCGCCGGCGACGTGCGCGAGCCGCTGCTCGTGCCCGTCGCCTTGGCCACGGTGATGATCGGATTGGTGGTGCTCACCACGCGGCGCAAGGCGCTCACGCAGGTCGTGGGCTACCTGATGCTCGAGAATGGCATCTATCTCTTCGGCCTCACGCAGACGGAGAGCGTGCCGTTCCTCCTGGAGCTCGGCGTTCTGCTCGACGTGTTCGCCGGCGTGTTCATCATGGGGATCGTGGTCTTTCACATCAACCGCGAGTTCGATTCGCTCGATTCGGCGCGGCTGACCGAGCTCAAGGACTGATGCGCCTGATTGCGTTGGTCCTACTCCCGGTGCTCGCCGCCGCGATCACCGGCGCCGTGCCGTCGCCGCGGGTGACGCGGTGGCGCGTCGCGGTGTTGGTCGGCACGGCGGCCGTGCATCTCGCCATCACCGCGACGTTGTGGGGCGCCCCAGGCGGGAGCGCGATCAACGGGTGGCTCGGCGACGATGCCCTCGGGCTCATCGTGCTCACGCTCACCAGCGTGCTGTTCTTCGTGACGGCGATCTACACCGTGGGCTACCTGCAGCGCGCGACGCCGCGTGGGGGCCGCGTGTTCGTGAGCGGCCTGCTCGGGTTCCTTGCCGCGACCACGGTCGTGGCGCTCAGCCAGCACCTGGCCATGCTGTGGGTGGGGCTCGAGGCGACGACCTTGACGGTGGCGCCGCTCATCTTCCACCGGCACGATCGCCGGTCGTTGGAAGCCGTCTGGAAGTACCTCGTGATCTCGTCGGTGGGCATCGCGCTGGCATTGCTCGGGATGTTCTTTCTTGCGAGCGCGCAGCACGGCGTCACTGGCAATCCGCTGATCCTCGGCGACCTCGTGGCGCACGCTCGCCAGTTGCAGCCGGCGTGGCTGCGCGCTGCGTTCCTGTTCCTGCTCGTCGGCTTCGGCACCAAGATGGGGCTCGCCCCCATGCATACATGGAAGCCGGATACCTACGGCGAAGCGCCGGCCCTCGTGGGCGGGCTGATGGCGGGCGCGCTCACCAGTTGTGCGTTCCTCGGCGTCGCGCGCATCACAGAGATCACCATGGCGGCGGGCCTCGGCCCGTTCGTGCAGCCGGTACTGCTCGGGTTCGGGCTGCTGTCGCTGGCCACGGCGGCGGCGTTCATCATCGGGCAGGGGGATCTCAAGCGATTGCTCGCGTACTCGAGCGTCGAGCACATGGGCCTGCTGGTGCTCGGGCTCGGCCTGGGCGGCGTGGGCGCGTACGGCACCGTGCTCCATCTCGTGAACAACGGCCTCGCCAAGGGCTGGCTGTTCCTCGTGGCTGGCAACGTGGTGCTGGCCACCGGCACCTCGGCGGCCGCGGGCAATCGCGGACTCATCCGCACGCTTCCGGTATCCGGCGTGCTGCTGGTGGCCGGCCTGTTCGCGGTCACCGGCTCGCCGCCGTTCGGCTTGTTTCTCAGCGAATTCACCATCCTCCGCGCCGCCGTCAACGGCGGACACCTGTGGATCGCCGTTGTCACGCTGCTGCTGCTCGCCGTGATCTTCGTTGGGATGGCCATGCTCATCCTGAACATGGCGCTCGGCGAACCCGAGCCTGGCGTGCCCGTGGTGCGCGAAAGCCCGTGGCTGGTGGCCGGTCCGATCGCGCTGGCGGGCGCGGTGCTGCTCCTCGGATTGTACATCCCGGCGCCGCTGCAGCGCGCGCTGGTGCACGCGGCCGCGGCGCTCGGCGGGAGGGCGCCGTGACAGCGTTCAGCGCGCTGGGCCTGCGCAATCGCCGCGCGGTGTCGTTCGAGGCCGTGCCGACGGAGTCTGTCGACGACTTTCGCCGCACCGTGATCGTGGCGGTGCGCGACGGCTGGCGGGTGGTCGCGCTGTTCGGCATGCCCGAAGGGAGCGACCGGACGCGCATCGTCGCCGTGCTCGCCGACGACACGCGCGGCGAACTTGGCGCGACGAGCACGGTGGTCGGCGATCGCTATCCTGCGCTCACGCCCGAGTGCCCCCAGGTGCACGCCTTCGAGCGGGAGATCGCCGAGCAGTGTGGCGTGACTCCCGAGGGCCACCCCTGGCTGAAGCCGCTGCGCCGGCATCTGCCCGATCATCGACCGCCGGCGCGCGCCGAGGTTGTGCTCGATCCCGAGCGCCATCCGTTCTTCCGCGTCGAGGGTTCCGAGGTGCACGAGGTGGCGGTGGGTCCAGTGCACGCTGGCGTGATCGAGCCGGGGCACTTCCGGTTTCAGGCCCACGGCGAGGAAGTACTGTTCCTGGAGATCATGCTCGGCTACCAGCATCGGGGTGTGGAGCGCCTGTTGGAGACGACGACCGCGGAGCGCGCCGTGCTCGTGGCGGAATCCATCGCCGGCGACACCGTGATTGGCCACGTGGGCGCCTACTGCGGCGCCATCGAGGCGCTGGCGCGTTGCCGGAAAACGCCGCGCGCGCAGGCGATCCGCGGCATCGCGCTCGAGATCGAGCGGCTGGCGAATCACATCGGAGATCTGGGCGCCATCGCAGGCGACGTGGCGTATCAACCGGCGGCCGCCTATTTCGGCGCGCTACGGGGCGAATGTCTCAATCTGTTGATGACGGTGTCCGGCAATCGGTACGGTCGCGGGTTGATCCGGCCGGGCGGGGTGAGCTGGGACCTCCCGCCGGAGATGGCGGCCGAGATGCGTTCGCGACTCGAAGTGCTGCGTCTAGAATTGGAGCCGGTGGCAGCGCTGATGTTCGAGAGCGCGTCGGTGCAGGCGCGCCTCGAAGGGGTGGGGGCGGTATCGCACGACCAATGCATCGAACTGGGATTCGTGGGGCCGGTTGCCCGGGCGTGCGAGGTGGCGCGCGACGTGCGGCACGACCATCCGTACGGAATCTTCAGGTTCGCGCACATTCCCGTGGCTACGGGATGGGCGGGCGACGTCCACGCGCGCGCGCTGGTCCGGTGGCACGAGGTGCGGCGCTCGCTGGAGTTCGCGATCGAACAGCTCGGCGCGCTACCTCGGGGCGAGACGCGTATCCCGTGTGGTCCGCTGCGCCCCAATGAACTCGTCGTGGCGTTGCAGGAAGGCTGGCGCGGCGAGTTGGCTCACGTGGTCGTGACCGACGATCGGGGCGCGATCCGCCGCCATAAGGTGGTGGACGCGTCGTTCCACAACTGGCCCGCGCTGGCCGCGTCGATGCCGGGCAACCAGATCTCGGACTTTCCCCTGTGCAATAAGAGTTTCAATCTCTCGTATGCCGGCCATGATCTCTAACGCCACGTGGCGCGCGCGCGCCGGAGAATGCCGATGTTCGATCTGCTGAGAACCCGAATGGCGCAGGGGATGCGCACGTCGCCGTTCCCCGGGCGCGACGTGGAGTTTCCGGACCGGTTCCGCGGCTTGCCGGTTCTTGAAGCGTCGCCTGGTGGTGCGCCACTGGACGTCGGCGCTTGCCTGTTCAGCCCCGAGGAGGCCGGCACCGGCGCCGGCGGCACCGTGCGCTACACGGCGGACTACCGCATGGCCGCGTCGAGTCGCGCGGCGCTCGTCTCGAGCACGGGGCAGGTGGAGCTCGCGGGGGCGCTGGACGCCGAGATGCGCCGGTTGTTCGGTCGCTCGCTCAAGCTCCGGTCCGTGGTGGCGGGTAGCTGTGGGGGCTGCGAAGGGGAACTCAACGCGATGAGCAACGTCGTGTTCGACATGGCGCGGTTCGGGGTGCAGTTCGTCGCCTCGCCGCGGCACGCCGACGGGCTCGTCATCACGGGCGCGCTGAATCGCAACATGCTCGCTGCCGTGCGGAAGACGTACGAGGCCACGCCCAGCCCGCGACTCGTGATCGCGGTCGGTGCATGCGCCATCGCGGGTGGACCGTTCGCCGGCAGCCCCGAGGTCGGCATGGATCCGGACCTGCCCATCGACCTGTACGTGCCAGGCTGCCCACCGCACCCCCTCACGGTGCTCGACGGTCTGCTGCGTCTCCTCGGCCGTATGCCCCGCGAACGCGTGCATTCGAGCGGTTGACGCGGTGGCTGCGCGCGAAGGCATCGCCGCATGAAAGATGGGGGCCCCTTCGGGGCCCCCATCTTTCATGGTCGCGCAGGGACTCGAACCCCGGACCTCTGGTATGTGAGACCAGCGCTCTAACCAGCTGAGCTACGCGACCGGAGCATGCCGAGCGGCACGCAGTCCGGAAAACCTAACCGCGCGCCGCGGCGGATGGTAGTGCGGTGCCTGGAGGCGGCCGTCGAGTGGGGCCTGCAGGATTCGAACCTGCGACCGTTGGATTATGAGTCCACTGCTCTAACCAACTGAGCTAAGGCCCCGACGATTCAGAAACATCACACCCGAGAACGCCGTAGACAACTCCGGGATGCGCTTGGCGGCAGCGTCTCCGGCTACGCCACCGGACGAGCGCCCGATTGCTGCAGCGCCGCTCCATACGGTCGGAATCCCACGCGGCGCACGAGGATCCACCCCAATCCCAGTCCGGCGCATGCGATCAACAGGTTAGTCACGTCCATGAACCGGCCCGAAACCACGGAGTGCCCAGCTTCGATAAGAACAGCGAGCCCCACTCCGGACCACAGATGCGACCAGCGACCGGCCAGACGGAGCGGCCACACCGCCAGGAGGCCACCGAGGGGGAAGTACAGGAAGAACTGTTGTGCGATGTGCAGTGCGCTGAAGACGTCCACGCGTCCGGCAAGCGCTTGGAGCGGCACGAGGTGGCCCACCGCGAACTGCGCGGCGATGGCGCGACCGCTCGTTTCCAGGATGAAGGGCCGCCATCCCCACAAGGCCAGGATCACGCCGTAGGCCCCGAGCGCGGCGCGGGCTCGCGCCGGACCACGCATTGTGCGCGAGAGTGGCGCGAGCCAGCGATGCGCCGCCCACGCACCCACGCTCCACGCCATGGCGTGCAACGCGGCCGCCTCCCAACGGATCGGGAGCCTGATGAACCCGTGCGCGAATTCGGCGGCGAACATGAGACCTGAGCCAACCGTGGCGACCCTGGGCCAGGCCGCGCCGGCCCCGCGCTCGCTGAGCATCACCACGACCAGGAAGCCCGCCGGCGCGAACAGCAGGAAGTCGGTGAGTGGAACGTGGGACAACGAGAGCGGCAGCGACGCATGCAACGCATCGCGCAACCAGGCCATCGGGCCACCCGGAATGTCCGGCAATTGTTCGCTGGTGAAGAGCGGCGTCACTGCCTCACACAGTGTCGCGATCACATACGGCCCTGCCAACAGGAAGGCAGGGATCCCGAGGTACGAGCGCGACCGCTTGTTCCGGCCGATCTCCGCGATTACCTGGGCCACTGCCAGTGCCCCGACGAACGCCCCGAACGTATTCGTCGCCAGGTCCACGATGCTCGCGGTGCGGGTGGGCGAGAAGACCTGCGTCGCCTCGACGGTCGCACTGAGTGCGCAGCCGACCAGGACCGCCTTCCGGACTTCGGCGCGGATCGCGCCCGACGCCGACGTCGCCACCCAGACCGCCCCCAGCCCCGCGAAGAGTGCCACGTTCCGCAATCCGTCGATCGCGTCGCGCCATCCCAGGCTCGGGTCCAGTGAGCGCGCGAGCCTCCGGGACGCCGCGGATAGGTCACCTGAGAGGTGGAGATCCGTCAGCGTCGCAAGCGCCACCACGGCCACGTACGCGATGCGCGCCGTTCGGTAGACCCGGGCGGAGACGTTCGTCGTTGTTATAGAAGCTCCACGTTGGGCACGAGGGCGATCATCGGTGCCCCTGGCGCTCGACGAACGCATCGTATGACGCCAGCACTTCTTCGCCGGTCACGGTGGCGGCGCCAAGTTTGCCCACCTCGACTCCGGCGGCGAAGTTGGCGATTACCGCTGCCTCGCTCGCCGTCGCCCCCGCCGCCAGTGTGGCGCCAAGATACGCCGTGACCGTGTCGCCGGCGCCCACCACGTCGTACACCTCGCGCGCCACAGTCGGGATTCGCAGCACGTTGCCATCGTGCGAAATGAGCGCCATGCCACGCTCGCCGAGCGTGAGCAGCAGGTGGTCCACGCCCAGACGGGCGAACACCTGGGGCAGCGCCCGCGTTTCATCGAGACTGATCTCGGCGCCCAGGGCGGCCTCCAGTTCGCGGAGGTTGGGTTTGAACACGGTCGCGCCGCGATACGCGAAGAAATTGCGGTACTTGGGATCGACGACGATGGGAATGCCGCGCTCCCGCGCCCACGTCATCGCCTTGGTGATCACCTCTGCCACCAGCACGCCCTTGTTGTAGTCCTCGAGCACGAGCGCATTGGACGCGGCGATCGCCGAATGCACGGCGTCGAGCAGGCGGTCGATCTCCCCGCGTCCGAGATCGGCGTCGTCCTCCTCGTCCACCCGCACTAGTTGCTGCGAGCGCGCCACGACGCGGGTCTTGGTGGTGGTGGGACGGCCGACGTCCACGAGGTGGTCAGACTCCACCGACATCGCGTCGAGCATCGTGCGAAGCGTGGATCCGGCTGCGTCGGTGCCCACCGCACCCACCAGATGGCAATGGGCGCCGATGGCGCAGACATTCTGCGCCACGTTGGCGGCCCCACCCAGCGCATAGCGCCGCTCGCGCACACGCACCACCGGCACCGGCGCCTCGGGCGAAATGCGGTCGACGTCGCCGACGAGATAGATGTCGAGCATGGCATCGCCGATCACGGCCACGCGTTGCGAGGGGGCCTCGGCGAGCAGCGCGGCGAGTCGGTCGCGGGAGATGGACAGGGGCATGGGGCAGAAATCTACGATGGCGGGCGGTGGACGGCGAACCGAACGCGGCGAAACTGATAACCGAAGCCCGCTGCCGTGCGCTGGCACGTGGGACATCTGCGCTCTGAGCCCGTGGGTGCAGCGACGAGCGGGGCCCTGGACAGAATATGCCCGTCCGCCCACCCTTTGTCCGCATGTCCCCTGCCGTCGTCCTCGCCATGGCCGTCCTCGGCATCTCGTTCGGCGGACCGCTCACCCGCCTTTCGGGTGCGCCGGCGCTCACCGTGGCCGCGGGTCGGCTGGGGTTCTCGCTCGTCGTGGTTGCCGTTGCTCTCGTGGCCACGGGGAGCTGGCGGCAACTCCGCACCCTGGGCCGGCGCGACCTACTCGTCGGTCTCGGCGCGGGCGGCATGCTCGCCGTGCACTTCTGGTCGTGGAATGCATCGCTGAACCTCACCACGGTGTCGGCGTCGGTGGTGCTGGTGGACATGCAGCCGGCCATCGTCGGGTTGCTGTCGGTCGTGTGGTTGCGTGAGATGCCGACCCGCCGCCAGTGGGGCGGGATCGCGATTGCGATGGTCGGCGCGGTCGTCGTCACCCTTCCCGATCTGATGCGCGAAGGGGCGGGCGTGGGTGGCCGCGCGCTGTTCGGCGACGCGCTGGCGTTCGTCGGGGCCATCGCCGGCGCGTGTTATTTCGTGGCCGGTCGCAAGCTGCGCGCCACGCTCGACCTCTGGCCCTACGTGGCCGTGGTGTACGGTGCGTGCTTCGTGGTGCTGATCGCGGCGGCGCGGGGCACGGGCGTCGTGCTGCTGCCGCAGCCGCCGCGCCAACTCGTCATCTTCGCCGCGCTGGCGCTGGGACCCATGCTGCTCGGACACACGGGCCTGAACTACGCACTGCGCTATGTGCCGGCGTACGTCGTGAACCTGGCACTCCTCTGCGAGCCCATCGGCGCCACGATCCTCGCGGCGCTGATTCCCAGCATCCACGAATTTCCCAACTGGGGCACGGTAGCGGGCGGCGCGCTGGTGCTATTCGGCATCGCCAGGGCCACCACCCGGGGCGCGCCTCCCGCAGTGGCCGACGCCTGACGCCTGACGGGCGCTTCGACAGGAGGAGCGGGCCGGCCGGGGTTATCTTTCGGGAGCGGCTTTCCTCTCGCGAACCCCTCTTCCCACTCCCGGCATGGCCGAGCTGCACCTCGATATCGCCGTCACGCGCGGCGACAGCACGGAATCGCTCCACCGCGTGCACGCCGCGGTGGTGCGCCCGTCTGGCGAGCTGGTGGCATTCGCCCGCGATCCCGGGCTGGTCACCCACTGGCGTTCGTGCGCCAAACCGTTCCAGGCGATGCCGCTGGTGGAGGCCGGTGGCTTCGAGGCGCTGGGATGGGGTGAGGAGCGGCTGGCGCTCGCCTGCGCCTCGCATGGCGGAGAGCCGGAGCACGTGGCGATCGCCGCGGCGATGCTCGCCGACCTGGGCCTGGTCGAGGGAGACCTGGCCTGTGGCCCGCACGAGCCGCTATCGGCGCGCGGGGCGCAACTGTTGCGCGACGCTGGTCAGACTCCGACGCGGCTGCACAACAACTGCTCGGGCAAGCACGCGGCCATGCTGGGTCGGGCCAAGACCGCGGGGTGGAGCACTGCGGGCTACCATACGGGGGCGCACCGGGTGCAGCAGGGGTGCCTCGCCTCGGTGAGCCGCTGGTCGGGGGTCGACCGCGACGCCGTCGGCTGCGCCGTGGACGGCTGCGGTGTGGTCGAGTATTCGTTATCGCTAATAGGCATGGCGACGGCGTATGCCCGGCTGGGGCAGGCGGCGGTGGACGGCGCACCGGGCCCCGCCCAGGTGGTCCACGCGATGGGGGCGCACCCCTTCCTCGTCGGCGGCACGGACCGGTTCGACACGATCCTGATGGAATTGACCGCCGGCCGGATCATCTGCAAGGTGGGCGCCGAAGGGGTGCACTCCGCCGTGAGCCTTGACCGCGGGGTGGGCGTGGCGATCAAGGCCGAAGACGGGGCGGGCCGCGCGCAGTATCCGGCGCTCCTCCGCGTTCTGCAGATGGTCGATGCGCTCCCGGCTCAGCTCCCGCCGCGACTGGCGGACCTGGCGCGTCGTCCGATCCTCAACACGCGGGGCGAGTTGGTCGGTGAGATCCGGCCGGTCGCCTGACGGCGCGCGATTTTGCGCCTTGCCCCGTGGAAACGATGACAACTCCTGCCCGCCGCATCGATACTCTGGTGACACTGGACGAGCCCACACGGCGGCTCGTGCGGTTATCGGCCGTGGTCACGGCCGGGAGCGAAGCGGAGCAGCGGGCGGTGATTGCCGCAGTGGTGGAGACCGTGCCGCCGCGCTGGGTAGAAGAGTTGTTGCTGCAGTCGTATCTGTTCGCGGGGTTCCCGAGGGCGCTCAATGCCATGCGGGAATGGCGGCGGGTGCACCCTGAGCCCGCCGCTCCACCGCCGGCCGGCGCACCGGACGAATGGCGCGCCGCCGGCGAACACACGTGCGCCATCGTCTATGGCCAGTTCTACGACCGGTTGCGGGACAACATCCGACATCTGCACCCGGCGCTCGATGAATGGATGATCATGGAGGGTTACGGGAAGGTGCTCAGCCGGCCGGAACTCGACCTCGCGCGGCGCGAGTTGTGCATCGTCGCGGCCTGCGCGGCCGCAGGGCAGGACCGTCAACTCCATTCGCACCTGCACGGGGCGCT
The DNA here is from genome assembly GCA_035533015.1 of Gemmatimonadaceae bacterium. NCBI lineage: Bacteria > Pseudomonadati > Gemmatimonadota > Gemmatimonadia > Gemmatimonadales > Gemmatimonadaceae > Gemmatimonadaceae bacterium. The sequence continues at coordinate 163,930 of DATLUQ010000013.1, forward strand.
CAATGCAGGTGTGGCGCCCGACGTGGTGTCGGCAGCCATCGAATCGCTCGATGGCGTGATCGGCTCTGATCTGCTCGAAACGGCGCGGCTGCTCTGGGCGCGCGTCCAGGGGAAATAGCATGTTCATCGATCGTGCAGTGGTGAAGGTCGAAGCGGGCACCGGCGGGTCCGGGCAGACCTCGTTCCGCCACGAGAAGTTCGTGCCGATGGGCGGGCCCGACGGCGGCGACGGCGGACGCGGCGGCGACGTGTTCGTGCGCGCCGACGCCAACCTGTCGACGCTCCTCGATTTCACCTACCGTGATTTCTGGAAGGCCGACCGCGGGCAGCACGGCGAGGGCAGCAATCGCACCGGAAGGTCGGGCTCCGACATCGTCCTCCCCGTGCCCCCGGGAACCGTGGTGCGCGACCTCGATGCGGGCGAGTTGCTCGGCGAGGTGCTCGAGGATGGTGATACGCTCCTCGTGGCCAAGGGCGGCCGCGGCGGCAAGGGGAACGCGTTCTTCGTGACCGCCACGCACCAGTCGCCGCGAGAATGGCAGCCGGGCGAGGAAGGTCAGACGCGCACGCTGGAGTTGGAACTCAAGCTGATCGCCGACATCGGGCTCGTCGGGCAGCCCAATGCCGGCAAGTCCACGTTGCTCTCCGTCATCTCAGCGGCGCGTCCCAAGATCGGCGACTATCCCTTCACCACGCTTGCCCCCAACCTGGGCGTCGTGCCGCTGAGCGGGCACCGGACGTTCGTCGTGGCCGACATTCCCGGCATCATCGAGGGCGCTCACGACGGCAAGGGTCTCGGACTGCAGTTCCTGCGGCACATCGAGCGTACGCGCATTCTCGCGTTCCTCGTTCCCATCGATTCCATGGACTGGCAGGTCGAGTACGATCAACTCCGCTCGGAGATCGCCGCATACTCACCCGAACTCGCCCTCAAGCCACACTGCGTCGTGTTCACCAAGATGGACCTGTGGGGCGACGACCCGGTGCCCGATATCGACGCGCCGGGTGCGTTCGCCGTGTTCGCCATCAGCGCGGCCAACCGCACGGGGCTTGAAGACCTGCTCGCTGGCTGGTGGGCGAAGACCCTCGAACTGAAAAAGGCCGTTGCGCCCAAGCGGGAGTTCTCCGACCTCCTCTGAAGCGCGCGCGGCGCTTGCGCTCTCGATGATCGACGGCATCGGGTGCGCAACCTTCCAGCAACTGATTGCACGATTCGGGTCCGCCCAGCGCGCGTTGGATGACGCCGAGTGGGCGCCGCAGCGTCAGGCGGCCGTAGCCGCTGCGGACTGCGCGCTGGGTGATGCCGCGCGCTCCGGTATGGAACTGCTCGCGTGGGGAGATCCCGCGCTCCCCGCGTCCCTGCGCGAGCTGAATGACGTACCGCCCGTGCTCTGGGCGTTGGGGGACCTCTCGCTCCTCGATGATCGTCCCCGTGTGGCCATCGTCGGGACTCGGCGCGCGACGGCGTACGGCACCCGCGTGGCCCGCGCGTTGGCCGGCGCTTTTGCCCGGGTCGGTGCCTGCGTGGTGAGCGGCCTGGCGCGCGGCATCGACGCCGCGGCGCATCGCTCGGCCCTCGACGCGGGTGGCACCACCATCGCCGTACTCGGCACCGGCGCCGACATCGTGTATCCCGTCGCCAACGGCACGTTGCACGGCGAAATTGCCGAACGCGGCCTGCTGCTCTCGGAATATCCGCCCGGCGAGCGCGCGAATGGCGGATCGTTTCCGCGCCGCAATCGCCTCATCGCCGCCCTCGCCCCGCTCACCATCGTCGTGGAGGCGGGGGTGAAGAGCGGCGCGCTCATCACGGCCGGCTACGCCACCGCCCTCGACCGCGTGGTCGCCGCCGTGCCCGGTCCCATGGACCAGCCGCAGAGCGAGGGCGCCAACCTTCTCATTCGCGACGGGGCGCACATCCTCGCGTCGGTGGAGGACGCGTTGGCGCTGCTCGGCCTCACGCGTCCGGTCCGGCTGCCGCCGCTCGAACCGGGGAGCGACGAGGCCGCAGTGTGGAACGCGCTCGGGCAGGGCGACGCCGATCTGGACGCGCTGTGCGCCCGATGCGCACTGCCCGCGCAGCGCTGCATGGCGGCCGTGACCGCGTTGGAGATCGCCGGGGCGGTGGAGTGCTCGATGGCCGGCGACGTGCGGCGGCGCATCGGGTAGCATGGCTGCCGCCGTATATTCCGGCGTGCTTCCCCGACATCTCTACGTCCACGTGCCGTTCTGCGCCAGGCGCTGCTCCTACTGCGATTTCTCGATCGCCGTGCGCGCCGTCGTGCCGGCCGGGGATTTCGCGCGGGCCGTCGCATCGGAACTGCGGATGCACTACCCAGGCAGCGAGCGCTGGGAGTTGGACACGCTGTACTTCGGAGGGGGCACGCCTTCCAAACTTGGCGGAGAGGGCGTGACCCAACTGCTCGACCTCATTCGGGGGCGCGTCACGCTCGCACCCGATGCCGAGGTCACGCTCGAAGCCAACCCCGAAGACGTGTCGCCCGCATCGGTCCGCGCCTGGCGCGCGGCCGGTGTCAATCGCCTCTCGTTGGGCGCGCAGTCGTTTGACGATCGCGTGCTCACGTGGATGCACCGCACGCACGACGCCGGGGCGATTCCGCGCGCCGTGGAGACGGCGCGCGCCGCGGGATTCTCCGACGTGTCGCTCGACCTCATCTTCGCGCTTCCTGATTCTCTCGAACGCGACTGGATTCGCGATCTTGAATCGGCGCTGGCGCTACGTCCTACGCACCTTTCGTTGTACGGCCTCACCGTGGAGCCGGCCACGCCTCTGGCGCGGTGGCGGGCCCGCGGCAAGGTCCACGAGGCGCCCGAAGAGCGATACGAGCGCGAATTCCTGGCCGCCCACGAGATCCTGGCCGCGCACGGGTTGGCGCACTATGAGGTTTCCAACTACGCGCGACCCGGCCACGAAGCACGCCACAATGCCGCCTACTGGCGCGGCGTTCCCTATGCGGCTGTCGGACCGTCGGCACACGCGTTCGACGGTGGGCGTCGCCGTTGGAACACGGCCGCATATGCGGCCTGGCTCGACCACGTTGCGGCGGGGCGCGATCCGATCGAAGGCGAGGAGCAGCTGACCGAGGATTCCCGCGCGCTGGAACTGGTGTACCTGGGGCTCCGCACGGCCGGGGGCCTCCAACTGATGCCCGGAGAGAGTGACTTCCTGGAGCCCTGGGTGGCCGCGGGGTGGGCGGAAATCGATGCGGATGGCACACTTCGGCTCACCCCCCTCGGCTGGCTCCGACTGGATGCGCTCACCGAACACTTGACCATTCGTCGAAGTCGTTACTAGATTTGAACTTATGGGTTCAGAACAGCTCACCAGTCGCGAGCGAACCGTACTCGAGGCCGTGATCCAGACGTACGTTGAAACTGCCGAACCGGCGGGCTCGCGAACGCTCTCGCGGCGGTTCGGGCTAGGGGTATCGCCGGCCACGATCCGGAACACGATGAGCGATCTCGAGGAGAAGGGATTCCTCGCCCACCCGCACACGTCTGCCGGCCGCATTCCCACCAACAAGGCGTACCGCGCATTCGTGGACTCGCTGCTCACGCGCGGGCAGGTAGCCGTGGTCGAACGCAACCGGCTGGCGCACGACATTGGCCGCGCCGATTCGCCCATCGAGACGATCCTCCGCCGGGCGGCGCAGAGTCTTGGCGTACTGGCGCAGGAGTTGGGCGTGGCGCTGGGACCCACGCTCGCCAAGACCGTGCTGCGGAGTCTCGACCTCGTGCGCGTGAGCAGCGAGCGGCTTCTCATGGTATTGCAGCTTGAAGGGGGCGTGGCGCGCACGGTGTTCGTGGAGGTGCACGGTGAGATCGCCGACGGCGTGCTGGTGGAGGTGACGGCCGTGCTCAACGAGCGTCTGGCCGGGCTCAGCCTCGATCAGATCAGCGCGACCGTAGGATCTCGGCTGCGCGATACGTCGGCGGGTGCCGATGCGCGCGAGTTGCTCAACATCTTCGTCCAGGACGCCGGCGTGCTGTTCGGGCCGACCCTGCCACTGGCCGATGGGGCGCTGGTGCTGGGGCAGGCTTCGGTGCTGGCCGGTCAGCCCGAGTTCTCGGAGGCCGAGCGGCTGCGCCGGCTGCTCGATCTCACGGAGAGTCCCCAGTCGCTGGCCGACGCCATCCGCGGGCGGCCGCAGGCGCACGGCATCTCGATCACCATCGGGCACGAGCACGCCGATCCGCGGTTGGAGGATTTCACGATGGTCACGGCGGAATACCACGCCGGTTCGCTGGCCGGGGTGATCGGCGTGATCGGCCCCACGCGCATGCCCTACGACAAGGTCATCGCCCTCGTCTCGCACACATCGCAGCTGCTCACCGAGCTGCTGGATTGAGAGTTCACTAATGGCAGATTTCTACTCCGTGCTCGGCGTGGTCCGCACGGCATCGGACGAGGACATCAAGAAGGCCTATCGCAAGCTGGCGATGACCTACCACCCCGACCGCAATGCCGGGTCCAAGGACGCCGAGGAGAAGTTCAAGGAGATCACCGAGGCATACGACGTGCTGCGCGATCCGCAGAAACGCGCCGCGTATGACCGGTATGGTGAAGCGGGGCTGCGCGGCGGGGCCGGGGCGGCGGGGTTCCACCATGTGGATCTCTCCGAAGCGCTCGGCATCTTCATGCGCGACTTCGGCCTCGGTGGCTTCGAGGAGTTGTTCGGCGGCGTCGCCGGTGGGGGACGGACGGCTGGCAGTGTGCGCACCGGCGCGGACGTGCGCATCACCATTCCGCTCACCCTGGCCGAGGTCGAGGCCGGGGTGGAGAAGAAGGTCACGGCCAAGCTGCTCGACACGTGCGGGCCCTGTCAGGGCACGGGCGCGGAGCCCGGAACGCGCGTGGAAACGTGCCCCAGTTGCGGGGGGGCGGGCGAGGTGCGGCGGGCGCAGCGGTCGTTCTTCGGGCAGTTCCTCACCGTCGTGCCATGCCCCACCTGCAAGGGCGATGGCACGATCATCCAGGCGCCGTGCAAGAAGTGCCGTGGTGAGGGCCGTGTGCGCGCTGAGCGGGAGTTGAGCATCCAGATTCCGGCCGGGGTGGCCACGGGGCAGTACATGACCATGCGCGCGGCGGGGAACGCCGGTGCGCGGGGCGGCCAGCGTGGCGACGTGCACGTGGTGTTCGAGGTGGCCGAGGATCCCCGATTCGAGCGCGATGGCGAGGATCTCTTCACCGAAGTGCTGGTCACCTATCCGCAGCTCGCGCTCGGCGCAGACATCAACGTGCCGACGGTCACGTCGAGCGTGTCGCTGCGCGTGCCGCCGGGAACGCACAGCGGGCAGATGTTCCACCTCAAGTCGCGCGGGTTGCCGCGCGTGAACGCCAACGGCACCGGCGACCTCCACGTGCGCGTGCAATTGTGGACTCCCGATCGCCTGAGCGACGAAGAGGAACGGCTCATCAAACAACTGGCGACGGTGCAGGCGAGCGTGCCCGTGGGAGGGCGCGAGAAGAGCTTCTGGGCCAAGATGAAAGAAGCGCTGGGTGCGTGAACTGGACCACCGTACGGGTGCGGCCGGCGGTGCACCGCGACGAGGTGCTGGCGGCGATATTCGCGGCCGGGGCGGGTGGCGTGCACGAGGACGGCGATGCCTTCGTCACGCAAGTGGACGAGGCCGTCGATATTGAAGCACTCATAGCGGCCATCGGCCGGGCCGACCCCGGGGCGACGGTCGAGACGGCGCCGCTCCCGGCGGTGGACTGGACCGAGGCGTGGAAGCGCGGTGTCACGGCCCACGACGTGGGTGCGCTCACCGTCACGCCGCCCTGGCTGGCCGAAGGGCGCGACCGCGCGCGTACCATCGTCATCGAGCCCGAGATGGCGTTCGGCACCGGCGAGCATGCCACCACGCGCGGCGTGCTCGCCCTGGCGCAGGGGGTACTGCGGCGCGGCGATCGCGTGGCCGACCTCGGAGCCGGAAGCGCGGTGCTGTCCATTGCGGCGGCGAAGCTCGGCGCGGTGAGCGTTGCCGCCATAGAGCTGGACCCGGACGCGATTGCCAACGCCGAATGGAACGTGGCGGCGAACGGCGCCGCCGATCGCGTGACCGTGATTCTCGGCGATGCGGCGGTGCTGCTGCCGCTCGTCGCACCGGTGGACGTGGTGCTCGCCAACATCCTGTCGACGGTCATCCGTGGGCTGCTTCCGGCCATCGGCGCCGCGCTGGCGCCGGGCGGGCGCGTCGTGTTGAGCGGCATCATGACGTCGGAGCGCGACGAGATGCGGGCCGTGCTCGGGACCAGCGGCTGGCGCGTCACCGCCGAATACGAGGAGGAGGCGTGGTGGAGCGTCGCGGCGGTTCGAGCCTAGCCACCTTCTTCGTCGAGGGCACCCTGGGGTCCGGAGTGCCGGTGTCGCTCTCCGAAGCCGCGGCGAAACATGCGCGGGTGCGGCGGCTGGAAGTGGGCGACGAGGTGCGGCTGACGGACGGGCGGGGCACCGTGGCGATGGGGGCGCTGATACGGCTGGATCACCGGGCCGGCGAGGTGGAGGTGGCGTCATGCGCGCGCGTGCCGCGGCCCTCGCCCCTCGCATTGCTCGTGCCCGTGGCCGACCGCGATCGCATGCTCTGGCTGGCCGAGAAGGCCGCCGAGTTGGCCGTCACCGACTGGCGTCCGGTGCTCTACGTGCGGTCGCGCAGCGTGTCGCCGCGCGGCGAGGGCGAGGCATTCGCACGCAAGGTCCGGGCACGGATGATCGGCGCGTTGGAACAATCTGGGGGCGCCTGGCTACCGGCGATCCACAACGAAGCGTCGCTCGGCGAGGCGCTCGCCGCGTGCGCCGATGCGCGCGGCTTGGTGCTCGACGCGGACGGAGCGGCGCTGCCGTCGCTGGCGCCATTCGGCGCGACGGCGATTGCCGTGGGGCCGGAGGGCGGATTGGAGCCGGCCGAGCGCGACGAGTTGGCGGCGTGCGGTTGGCGTGCCGCGTCGCTCGGGGGGACGACGTTACGATTCGAGACGGCGGGGGTCGCGGCGGCCGCGATGGTCCGCGCCGCGCAGGGCCGTTGACCGAGCCAGGAGGCTTCGTGTCCGATAATTGTCTGTTCTGCCGCATCGCGCGGCACGAGATACCGACCACCGTCGTCGTGGAGAACGACCAGTTCATGGCGTTCCGCGACGTGCACCCGCAGGCCCCGGTGCACATCCTGATCATCCCCAAGGCGCACGTGGCATCGCTGAACGATATCGGCGATTTCGCGATGGTGGGCAAGATGACGCAACTGGCCACCGAGATCGCCGAGCAGGAGGGCATCGCGCAGCGCGGGTATCGCGTGGTGATGAACACGAATGCCGACGGCGGGCAGACGGTGTTCCATCTGCACCTGCACTTGATGGGCGGGCGGTCGCTGGGCTGGCCGCCGGGGTGAGGGGCTAGGCCGGCGTCGTCGCGATCTCGCGCGGGAACTCGAGGTGGTGCTCGAGTTCCTCGCGGGCAGCGAGCAAGCGCTCCACCTCGCGTGATACTTCGGCCGCGATGTTCAGGTGCGTCGTCAGCCCGTCGACCGTGGCCGAGCCGGCGTGGAGGCGGAGCAGATTCAGCCGGATGGTTTCGAGCGCGCCGACGGTGTCGGTGAGCTTGTCGTGGATGGCGTCGCGCGTGGCTCGCACGTCCGCGTAGGCCTCCGACGCGCCGCCGTCCGGCGCCTCGGACAGCGCCTCCTGCAGTTCGTTGTACTGGGCGCGGAGCAGCTGCGCATCGTGCTGCAGCCGGTCCAGCACCTTCGGCAGATCGCCGAGGGCGAGGCGCGTCTCCTTGGGTAGCGTCTCGAACAGGTTCTCGGCGGCTAGTCCGAGCGCCAGTTCCGTCGCCCGATGCGTCATCACGGCGGAAGCCTTCCGGCGCCCCACGAGCCGACGCGCCATGGCGAACACGACGCGGCCGATGCGGCCGGTCCAAACGCGCTTCCAGAAGTTCCCGTCCACATCGTCACGTTGCTGGACGGCGGTCAGGTACCCCAGCGTGGAAAGGAATGCGCTGCCAGCACAGAATGCGAAAAGCGATATGCCCCACCCTGGAATGGTGATGGGGCCCAGAATCCTGGGTCCGAACGCGGAGCCGAGGATCCAGATGGTCGTTCCCGCGAGACCAAGCCCCGATGTCAGAGCCAACTGGCGGAGCGGAGTCTCGAACTTCGCCAGGCTGCGCCCGTATTGGGCCGCCCGCTCCTCGCGCGCCTGCTCGATCTCAGCCTGGAACGCCGGAGCCACGTCGGCCTGAGCGAAGCCCTGGCGGAGGAGCCGTCCGGCGGCGTGGACGAGGTAGGCCAGCGGACTGAGCACGCCCAGCGCGGCCAAGGTGCCATACGCCGCGGCGGTCCCGAACAGGCTGGACACGCCGACCGTCACCCCGAGCAACGCGAACGGAAAGATGATAGTGCCACCGCCGTTGAGGCGAGCGCCGTCTTTCGCGAAGACGCGCAACGCAACCGGCAGTTCCCGTCGCTGCTCGATCGCCACACCGAGTTGTGCGGCTACCGCCTCGGCGCTGGCGGGCCGCTGGTCCCGCGATTTCGCCAGGCAGCGGTCCACGATCGCCGCGATCTTGCGCGAGACCGGCGCGCCCATGGAAAGCAGGGGCGCGGCCGGCTCCGTGACCTGCTTGGCCAGCACCTCGGTGGGCGTCCTGCCCTCGAACGGCAACCGGCCCGTGAGCGCGTAGAACGCCGTGACGCCAAGTCCGTACAGATCGCTCCGGCCATCCAACTCCTGCCCCAGCGCCTGCTCAGGGCTCATGAACTCGGGGGTGCCAGAGATTCCCTCGCCGGTGGCGTCGGCGCTCACGGCGGCGATGCCGAAGTCGGCCACGAGCACGCGCCCGGTGCCCGATTCCAGCAAGATGTTGTCCGGCTTCACGTCGCGGTGAACGAGTCCTTGCGAATGGGCGTGGGCGAGCGCCCAGGCCGCGTCGCGCATGATGCGCGCCGCTTCGGAACTCGACACGGGGCCGCGGAGGCGCACGCGTTCCGCCAACGTCTCGCCGTCCACGTAGGCCATGGCGTAGAACACGAACCCCGTGCTCTCGTCCACCGCGTAGATCGGGATGATGTTCGGGTGCGATAGCTTGGCGGCCAGCCGCGCCTCTCGCAGGAAGCGGTCGCGCAGGGCGGGGTCGGCGGCCCGCTCCGGAGGTAGCAGCTTGATGGCCACCGGCCGGTCAAGGTGGACCTCGCGGGCTAGGTAGACGACCCCCATGCCGCCGCGGCCCAGTTCACGGTCAATCGAGTAGCGGCCGGCCAGCGCGAGCTGGAAGGTGACGAACAGCGAATCGGCGGGGGAGCCAGGCAGCGTCATGCGCCAGTATATACTAATCCCGCCGTATTTCCCCCAGCATTGACACCGCACCGGCGCTGTCGCTAAACTAAAGGGCTACGCACACTTATCCGGCGCCGCAAACGCCACGAAGGGGGGAGAGAACTATTGTCGGAAGTCATCATCCACGACGATGAAAACTTCGAGCGCGCGCTCAAGCGCTTCAAGAAGAAGTGCGAGAAGGCCGGAATCCTGTCCGACCTGCGCAAGCATCGTCACTACGAGAAGCCGAGCGAACGCCGCAAGCGCAAGCTCAACGCCGCCATCCGCAAGAACCGCCGGACGCGGTCGACCTAAGTGTCCGCGTTGATTGGGCAGCTGCACGCCGATCTCAACGCGTCGCGGAAAGCGCACGACAAGCCCGCCACGCTCCTGCTCGGCACGATCATCGCCGACGCCAGGAACCGCGAGATCGAACTCCATCGCGACCTCACCGACGAGGACGTGGTCGAGGTACTCCGGCGCGGCATCAAGAAACGGCGCGAGTCGATCGAGATGTACGTGACCGGCAAGCGGGAAGAGCTCGCGGACAAGGAACGCCACGAAGTCGAATTGCTCGAGAAGTATCTGCCCGCCGCCGTGGATCCACAGGAGATCCGCGCCGCCGTCAAGGCGGCGATCGCCGCCGGCGCCGCCAACGTGGGCGCCGTGATGGGCAAGGTCATGCCGCAGTTCAAGGGGCGGGCAGAGGGCGGGACCATCAACGCGATCGTACGCGAGGAACTCGCCCCAAAGGAGTGACGGTGTCCACCATGCACCCCACCGGAACCCGAATGGGCGACTCTCCCCGCCCGTTCGGGTTTTGCGTCCCGCCCCGGTAGCCCCGTGAACGCCCACGCCCTCGCGGTCCTGGAATTCCCCCGCGTGCTCGCCCTGGTGGCCGACCGCGCCACCTCGTCGCTGGGGGCCGCCCGCGTGCGGGGCCTCGCCCCGCGGATCGACCGTGCGTGGCTCGACGCCGAACACGCCCGGGTGGCTGCCGTGCGCGCCCTGCGCGCGGGCGAGGCCCCCTGGCATCCGGAGCCGATCCCCGACGCCACTGCCGCCCTCAAGCGGCTGCGCGTGGCGGGCAGCCGCTGGACGGCCGAGGAACTGCGCGCCGGCGGTCAGCTGCTCCGCTCGTCGCGCCGCACGCGCGAAGCCCTCACCGACCCCAGGACGCCGGCCGTCGCCCGCGCGGTGCTCGACGCGCTAATTAGCAAACTAATATCGCAGCGCATGGTCGAGGACGCCATCGACCGGACGTTCGATGATGAGGGGGCCGTGCGCGACGACGCGTCGCCCGAACTCAAACGGCTGCGCCGCGAGCTGCGACAGGCGGAGGGCGAGCTGGTGCGCATTCTGGAGCGCGCCATGGCCCAGATCCCGGCGCACCACCGGCCAGTGGACCTCTCAATCACGATCCGCAATGGCCGCTACGTGATCCCGGTACGGCGCGAGGGGCGCGGCGCCGTGGGCGGCATCGTCCACGACGCCTCGGCCAGCGGCGGCACGCTGTTCGTCGAGCCGCCGGCGGCCATCGAGTTCGGAAACCGGATGCGCGAGCTGGAAGCTGCCGAGGTCGAAGAGATCGAACGCATCCTCACCGAGCTGACCGAGCGGGTGCGCCCCCTGTACGAGCCCATGGTTGCTTCGCTCGACGCGCTCTCCGAACTCGACGGGCTGTTCGCGCGCGCCCGGTTCGCCGATGAATTCGACTGCGCCAGCGCCACGCTCGGCGCACCGGACGAAGGGTTCGACATCGCCCGTGGCCGGCATCCGCTGCTCGTGGCCCAGGGCATTCCCGTCGTCCCGTTCGACCTCAAGATGGAGCCCTCCGAGCGCACCCTGCTGGTGTCGGGCCCCAATACCGGTGGCAAGACCGTGCTGCTCAAAGCGCTGGGGCTCATCTCGGCGCTCGCGCAGTCGGGCATCCCCGCGCCGGTGGGACCGGCGTCGCGCATTCCCGTGGTGGACGACTTCTTCGCCGATGTCGGCGACGAGCAGTCCATCGAGGCCAGTCTCTCCACCTTCAGCGCGCACCTCAAGAACCTGGCCGAGATCATCCGTCAGGCCACGCCCGACTCCCTCGTCCTGATCGATGAGTTGGGCTCGGGAACGGACCCACAGGAGGGCGCGGCCTTGGGCTGGGCAATTCTCGAGTCCCTCACGCGGCGCGGCACGACGACCATTGCCACCACGCACCTGGGCACGCTCAAGGAACTGGCGGCGCACCAAGCCGGCGTGGTGAACGCCTCGCTCCAGTTCGACGCCGTGGCCCTCGCGCCGACGTATCGGCTGGTCAAAGGCGTGCCGGGACGGTCGTACGGGATCAGCATCGCGCGGCGGCTGGAGATGCCCGAGGCGATCGTCGAGCGGGCCGAGGAGCGGATTCCACAGAACGAACGCGACACGCGGGATCTGCTGGAACGGCTGGAGGCCCAGGAGAAGGAGCTGGCATCGCGGGAGGCCGAGTTGGAGGCCGTGCTCGAGGACGGCCGCCGCCGCATGGCGGACGTAGCCCGCCGCGAGCATGCCGTGCATGAGCGCGAACGCGAGGTGGAGCGCGCGGCGCGCCTCGAAGCCCGCCGCTATCTGCTCGATGCCCGCCACGACATTGAGCGGACGATCCACGAACTCAAGCGGTCGGGCGCCGACGCGATCGAAGAAGCGGGGAGGGAAGCGCGGCAGCGCGCCGAACGGCTGGCCGCCGACCATGCCGAAGCCTTGGCGGCGCTCGACGCGGCCGAGGCACGCGGGGCCGCCGAGCGGGCTCGGGGGCCGGCGGCCCCCGTGGCGCTCGCCCCGGGCGTGCGTGTGGCGGTGGGCACGTTGGGGGGCAAACCTGGGCGGATCGTGAACGTGCGCGGCGCCGAAGCCGTGGTGGCCGTGGGGTCGCTCAAACTCACCGTGCCGCTGGGTTCGCTGACCGCGACCGCCGAGCCGCAGCCCGGAGAAACGGCGGTCGCGTGGTCGGGTGACCTCCCCGAAGCGCACGCCCCGAGCGAGATTGATCTGCGTGGCCTGCGAGTGGACGAAGCGGAGAGCGTGGTGATGCAAGCGATCGATTCGGCGGTGCGCGCCGATCTGCGCATGCTTCGCATCATTCACGGCAAGGGCACCGGTGCCCTGCGCGAGCGCGTCTCGGAGATGCTCAAGAAGGATTCCCGTGTGAAGCAATTCCGACTGGGCGCCTGGAACGAGGGTGGCGCGGGCGTGACCGTGGCGGATCTGGCGTGATTCCGGACGACGTTGTGGAGCGCGTGGCCGACGCGGCCGACATCGTGCAGATCATCGGCGAGCACGTGAAGCTCAAGCGCGTGGGCCGCACGTGGCGCGGCCCCTGTCCCTTTCATCAGGGCACCCACCCCAACTTCTCCGTCACGCCGGGCGGCGGGTACCGCTGCTGGTCGTGCGGCGAGAAGGGCAGCGTGTTCACCTTCGTACAGAAGCGGCTCGGCATGGACTTCGTGGACGCCGTGAAATACGTGGGGCAGAAGGCGGGGATCGACGTGCAGGAGGTGTCACGGAAGCGCGAGGGCCCCGACGCGCGCGAGCCGCTGTGGGAGGCCAACGCCGCCGCCGCCGAGTACTTCCGGCGCATGTTGTGGGAAGGCGAGTCCGGCTTGGCAGCGCGCGAGTATCTGGCGCAACGCGAGGTGAACCAGGAGCAGGCCGACCGGTTCATGCTCGGATTCGCGCCACGCGAGATCGGCCTCATGCGGGCGCACCTGCAGACGCTGGGCTTCGACGACGAACGCCAGTTGCTGGCCGGGTTGCTCGTGAAGCGGGACGAGACGGAGGAGCCGCGGCCGCGGTTCCGTGGACGGCTCATGTTCCCGATCCTCGACGCGCAGGGCCGCGTGGTGGCGTTCGGTGGGCGGCTGATCGGGTCCGGCGAGCCCAAGTATCTCAATTCCGGGGAATCGCCCACGTTCATCAAGGGGCGCACGCTGTATGGCCTGTCGTGGGCCAAGAACGCCATCCGGCGTAGCGACCGCGCGATCCTGGTGGAGGGCTACTTCGACTGCGTGCGGTTGATGATGGCGGGGGTGGATGATGTGGTGGCGCCGCTCGGCACCGCGCTCGCCGAGCCGCAGGCCGAGCTGCTGCGGCGCTACACCCGCAACGTATACCTGCTGTACGACAGCGACACGGCGGGGCTCAAAGCCACCTTCCGCGCCGGCGACGAATTGCTGCGCCTCGGCATGTCGGTGCAGGTCGTCACGCTGCCGGAGGGGGAGGATCCCGACAGCTTCGTGCGCGCGCACGGCAAGGAGAAGCTCGAGGAACACCTCGCGCAGGCGATCGACGTGTTCGAGCGGAAGATCCAACTGCTCGACCGCGGCGGATGGTTCGGCGATCTGAGGCGCAAGCGTCAGGCGCTGGACCGGCTGCTGCCCACGCTCCGCGCGGTGACCGATCCGATCACCCGTGACCTGTATATCGCGCGGACGGCCGAGGCCGCGGGGGTGAGCCGGGACCTCCTCGAGCGCGAGATTGGACACGGTCCGGAGCCGGTGCGGGGGGGCGGGGGACCGCCGGACGCGCCGCCCGAGTATTACGAAGAGAGCGCCCCGGAAGTGCCGCGGCGTGCGGTGCGCCGTGACCCGCGGCGCACGCCCGGGGTTAGGACTGAATGGGAGCTGGTGCGTGTGATGTTGCAGCAGCCGACGTATGTTGAGACGGTGGCGGAACGCGTGGGACCGCAGGAATTCCGCGATCCGGCGCTGCGCGCGATCTACGCGCGGATGGCCGCCGCGGCGACCGAACGTTCCACGGAGCAGCTGGCGGCGGGGCTCGACGACGACGCGACCGCCGTATTGGAGCAGTTGCTCGAACAAGGCGGTGGCGACGAAGACGTCGAGCGTACGGTGAAGGATTGTCTTGCAGCGCTGCAGTTGGAACGGCTGCAGGACGCGCTGCGGGAGATCGATCGCCAGCTTCCGCTGGCCACGGGCGCTGAGCAGGACGCGCTCATGGTGCGCAAGCAGCAGTTGACGGACGAGTGGCGCTCTTTGGGCGGGCGCGGCTGGAAATCGTTCGGTAGACCACGCCCGTGACCAGGGAGAACGGTACGTGCATCAGGATGTGGTGATCTTATTGGAGGTCCAGCAGCAGGACGCGGCCATCTTCCAACTCGAAGACCGGCTGGCAGCGCTGGCGCCGCGGCTGGCGGCGCTGGAAGCCGACACGCAGCGTGCCGAGCACGCGCTGGCCGAAGTCCGTGCCGGCATCGAGGCCGAGGAGAAGCGGCAACGCGACGCACAGTTCCGGATCGATCAGCACCGGGAGTTGTTGAAGCGGCATGAGCAGGTGCTCAACACGGTGACCTCGCCGCGCGAGGCGGCGGCCGCGGTGGCGCAGACGGAACAGGCGCGCCGCATGCTGGCCGACGACGAGCAGGAAATGGCGTCGATCCACTCGCGCGTCGCGGAACTGCGGTCGCACGCTGCGGAGCGCGAGAAGGACGTGGAAGCCACGCGCGCCGCCCAGGCGGGGGCACGGGAGACGCTCGCCGCCGAACGTGGAGAAATCGAGCGGGCGGTGGCGGCTGCGCACGCGGAACGCGATGCGCGTTCCGCAAACGTCTCGCGCTCGCTCCTTACGCGGTACGACCGGATCCAGAAGCGACAGCGGTCGGTGGCCCTGTACGCGCTGCGGGGGCAGTCGTGCGGCAACTGCGACACGATCATCCCCATGCAGCGGCGGAACGTGATGGTGGGCTCGGGCACGCCGGAGGTCTGCGAAGGGTGCGGAGTGCTCCTGTACGCAGGCGAATGATGGTTGTTGAGGTGGGCTGCCGGACATAGCTTTCGCGCGTGACCGTCCCTGAAATCCGGCTGCGGAGCCGCACCCGGTGGGTGATGGCGGCGGAGCCCGACGCGCACGCCGTTGCCGAACTGGCCGCCGCCCTGCACCTGCCCGAGACGGTGTGCCGGTTGATGGTCGGCCGTGGGCACGCCGACCCGGAGCAGGCCAAGCGCTTCCTGCGGCCGCGGCTGGAGCACCTCCACGAGCCCTCCACGCTGCTCGACCTGGACCGCGCCGTGGAGCGCCTGAGCCACGCCATCCGCGGCGGCGAGGTGGTGCTCATCCACGGCGACTACGACGTGGACGGCATGTGCTCCACGACGATCCTGCTCAAGACGCTGCGCGCGTTGGGCGCCAACGCCGTGCCGTTCATTCCGCAACGGCTGCGCGACGGGTACGACCTCACCGACGCCGGAGTGCGGGCCGCGCAGGAGCACGGCGCGCGCGTCGTGGTCACCTGCGACTGCGGCACGAGCGCGCACGAGCCGGTACGTCGCCTCACGGCCGCCGGCGTGGATGTGATCATCACCGACCACCACCTGCCGGGCGGGCCGCTTCCCGACGCGTTCGCGATCATCAACCCCCAACGGCCTGGCTGCCCGTCGCCGGACAAGGACCTGGCCGCCGTGGGCGTTGCGTTCAAGCTCGCGCTGGCCCTCGTGCGCGCCTTCGGCGGCAACGAGCAGGCGGTGTACGAGATGCTCGACCTCGTGGCGCTCGCCACGGTGGCCGACATCGCCCCGCTGCGCGGCGAGAATCGCGTGTTCGTACGGTACGGGCTGCGGTTGCTCGCCGAGACGCGGAACGTCGGGCTGCGGGCCCTGATCCGCGCGGCGGGGCTCGACCGCAAGGCCATGACGGCCGGGCGCGTCGGCTTCATCCTCGCGCCGCGGCTCAACGCGGTGGGGCGGCTCGACCGTGCCATGCGCGGGGTCGAGTTGCTCACCACCGACGACGAATCCCGCGCCAACGCGTTGGCGCGCGAGTTCGAGGAGTTGAACGCCCGCCGCCAGGACCTGGACCGCCGCACGCTCGACGACGCGCGGCGCATGGCCGAGGGGCTGGACCTCGACCGCACGTACGGCCTCGTACTCGCCGGTGAGGGCTGGCACGCCGGCGTGATCGGGATCGTGGCCTCCCGGCTGGTGGAGGAGTTCGGGCGTCCCACGATCCTCATTGCGCTCGAGGGCGACGAGGGGAAGGGGTCGGGGCGCTCGATTTCATCGTTCGACCTGCACGGCGGCATCAGCCGCTGCCGCGACCTGCTCATCCGCTTCGGGGGGCACCGCGCGGCGGCCGGTGTGACCATCGCGCGGCACCAGGTTGCCGCGTTCGCCGAGCGGTTCAACGCGGTGGCGCTCGAGACGCTCACGGCCGACGATCTCGTGCCCGAATTGCGCACCGATCTGGAACTGCCCTTCGACGCGGCCACGGAGGATCTGGAATCGCTGCTCCGGCACTTGGAACCGTGCGGCGTTGGAAACCCGTCGCCCGTTCTCGTTTCGCGCGGTGTGACGTTGGGCGCCCCGCCCAGGGCGATCGGCAAGGACGGCCTCCGCCTGGTGCTGCAAGGGGGCGGACACACGCTCACGGCGATTGGTTGGGGGATGGCGGGCCGTCGTAGCGAGCTGGACCTGGGCCGGCCCATCGATGTGGCGTTCCGGCTCGAACGCGACGAATGGAACGGGGAATCGCGGCTGCAAGCCCGGCTGGCCGACTTCCGGGGCTGACCATGCGCATCGTGGGTGGAAGATGGCGTGGACGCCGCATCAAGCCGCCGGCAGACGATCGGGTGCGTCCCACCGCCGATCGCGTGCGCGAAGCGTGGATGAGCATCGTGTCGCCCTGGCTTCCCGATGCGCGCGTGCTCGATCTGTATGCCGGCTCGGGTGCGCTCGGGCTGGAGGCCCTGTCGCGTGGCGCGGCCGAGGCGCACCTGGTGGAGATTTTGCCGTCCTCGCTGCGGTGCATGGCGGACAATGCCGCAACACTGGGGGCGGGCGGCGCGGCCGTGATCCATCGCGGCGATGCGCTGCGATTCGCGCAGGGACTGGAGGCGCACGCCTACGACGTCGCGTTCGCCGATCCGCCGTATGGGCAGGGGTTGGCCACCCGGCTCGCGGAAGCCTGGCTGGCGGTGCCCTTTGCCGACATCCTAGGCGTGGAGCATCGCCGGGATGAGCATCTCCCGGGTGACGGCGAGCGGCGGGTCTACGGCGACACGGTGATCACGATCTTTCGCGTGGAATAGCGGTGGGCGGCGCGCGCGGCGGGTGCTATCATTAGCGGAGCGTGCCGGCGGAGGTTGAAGCGCCGCCGGCGGGAGCAGGCCGCGAGGACTCTCACGCCCCGAATGCCATGACGCGCACTGCCATCTACGCCGGAAGTTTCGACCCGATCACGCGCGGACACGAAGATCTGATGCTGCGCAGCCTCGGTTTCGTGGACCGGTTGGTCGTGGCCGTGACCACCAACGTGGCCAAGCAGCCCCTCTTTCCGGTGGCCGAGCGCGTGCAGTTGATCACGGCCGCAGTGGGCAACGAAGCGCGGATCGACGTGCGCGCATTCACCGGGCTGCTGGTGGATTTCGCCCGGCAGGTGGGCGCCACCCTGTTCATCCGCGGCCTGCGCGCGGTGAGCGATTTCGAATATGAGTATCAGATGGCACTCATGAACCGCCACCTGTCGCCCAATCTCGAGACGGTCTTCATGGTCCCGTCGCTCGATACGACCTACATCAGCGCGAGCCTGGTGCGCGAGGTGGCCAGGTTCGGAGGCGATCTGAGCGGCCTGGTGCATCCGGTGGTGGCCGAGGCCCTGCGCCGGAAGTTCGCTCCGGCATGAGCTTCCTGGCCGACGTCCGCGCGCGCGCCGCGGCGCTCCACCGACGCGTGATCTTTCCGGAGACGGCCGACGCGCGGACGCTCGAGGCGGTGCGGGCGCTCAAGGCGCAGGCCGTGGTGGTGCCGCTCGCGGTGCTGGATCCGGCGGCGCCCGCATCGCACGCCGCGGTGCGCGCCCTCGGCGTCGAGGTGGTCGATCCGTCCGCGGACGCGCGGGTGGACCAGATCGCGCACCTGCTGTACGCGGCGCGCCACGAAAAGGGGATGACGGAGGGCGAGGCCGCGCGGCTGGCCACCACGCCGCTGTACTTCGCCGACGGGTTGGTGCGGTTGGGTGTGGCCGACGCGTGCGTGGCCGGCGTGTGCCACACCACGGCCGACGTGCTGCGCGCGTCGCTGGCCCTGCTCGGTCCCGCCCCCGGTGTGCACACCGTGTCGAGCGCGTTCTACATGGTCGTCCCGCCGTTTCGCGGCACGGAGAACGACGAGGTGCTCACGTTCACTGACTGCGCGGTGATTCCGTATCCCACGGTCGACCAGTTGGTCGACATCGCGATCGCTGCGGCGCGCGACCGGCGGCGCATCGTGGGGGACGAGCCCGTGGTGGCGTTCCTGTCGTTCAGCACCTACGGCAGTGCCGGCGGTCCGAGCGTGGAGCTCGTCCGCCACGCCGTTCGGCTGACCCGGGCGTGCGCGCCGGACCTGGCGATCGACGGCGAGATGCAGGCCGATGCGGCGCTCATCGCGTCGGTGGCGGCCCGCAAGGTGCCCGGGAGCGTGGTGGGTGGGCGGGCCAACGTGCTCGTGTTCCCCTCGCTCGACGCCGGGAACATCGCCTACAAGTTGGTGCAACGCCTGGCCGACGCCACCGCGGTCGGGCCGATCGTGCAGGGACTCAAGCGGCCGTGCAGCGACCTTTCGCGCGGCGCGACGAGTGACGACATATTCCACGTGGCGGCAGTGACCGCCCTTCAGGCACACGACGGTGCGGCCACCGCCGCGCCGGCCCCCGAGGAGAACAAGGCATGAGCTTCACCATCACCAAGCAGGGCGACATTTCCATCGTCGAGATCGACGGCCAGTTGATCGTCGGCAACCGGCAGGAACTCAAGCAGAAGATGCTCGACGCGCTCGAGCACGGAGCACGCAAGCTGCTCGTCGACTTCACCAAGACCGGGTACATCGACAGCTCGGGACTCGGCGTGCTCGTCTCGCTCTCCAAGAAGATCCGCGAGCAGGGCGGGGAACTGCGGCTGGCCGCGCTCAACGAGGACCTGCGGACGCTGTTCGAACTGACCAAACTCGACACGCTGTTCCAGATCTCCGATAGCCGCGAGCAGGCGCTCGCGAGCTTCTGATCCACCAATCGAGTCGACGCTGACGCGAGGGTGAGCTCCATGCCTGGGCCGCGGGACCAGTTCCCGGAGGCGCGTATTCTCGAGTTCGAGATTCCGAGCGACGTGCGGTTCATCGAGCGCGTGGTCGAGGCCGTGCGCGCCGAGTGCCGGACGATGTGCTACACCGAGCGGCATGTCGCGCTCAACGTGCCGGTGGCGCTCACCGAGGCGCTCTCCAACGCCATCCTGCGCGGCAATGGCGAGCGCCGCGACCGGTCGGTGCTCATCCGGGCGCATGTCGGCGATGTGCGGTTGATCATGGAGGTGACGGACGAGGGCCAGGGGTTCGACCTCGATGCGTGTCTGATGGACCCGACCACCCCCGAGCGGCTGCTCAGCGAGGATGGCCGCGGCCTGTACCTCATGCTCAAGCTCATGGACCACGTAGAGCGTGTGCAGGCCCAACGGGGCAACCTCGTGCGCATGATCCTCAACCGCGCCTCATGAGCGATCTCACCTCGGTGCTCTCGGCGTTCAAAGAAGCGACGCGCTGCGAGGCGGCCGTGTGGGTCGAGCCGCGCGGCGGCGGACCGCCGCGCTGCGAGGCAGCCACCTATCGCGCTCCACCCCCCGAGCGATGGACGGGGCCGTCGGAGGGCGCGCAACGCGTCTCCACCCCGGACGGCCCCGCCCTCATCGCCACCGTGCCCGGGCCCCGGCACGCGTGGCTGCTCCTGGGGCCCAGTCCATCCAGCCGCGCCGCCCTCGAGACGCACCTCCGCTTCCTCCTCCCCGTCGTCTCGCACTTCCTCCAAGCGTCCCTCGAAGTAGAACACGCCGCAACCGAACTCGCCGACCGGTACGAGGAAATCAACCTCCTCTATACGATCGGAGAGATCCTCGGTCGTACGGTGGCGTTGGAGGAGGCGGCCCACACGATCCTCACCGAGATCTCCGAAACGGTGGGCGCCCGGCGCGCCAGCGTGCTCGTGTTCGACGAACCGTCGCGCGAACTCCGCGTGGTCGCCGCCCTTGGGGCACGCCCCGCGGCGCTGCCCTCCATTTCCGCCGATGACGAGTGCAGCGTTACGGCCCGCGTCTTCCGCACCATGCACCCGGAGATCGTCGAAGCCGCCGAATCACCGTGCCCGCAGGAGCGCGATCACCGCGACGGCGCCATGATGTCGGTGCCGATCCTCTGGAGCACGCCCCGCGGCGCCCAGGCGCTGGGGGTGGTCAATCTCTCGGGTCGGCGGAACGGCGAGCCGTTCTCCGCCGGCGATCAGAAGCTCATCGCCGCCATCGCCACCCAGATCGGCACAGCCATCCAGAACGCCCGCTTGGTGCGCCATTCCGTCGCCCAACAGCGGCTGTCGCACGAGATGCAGATGGCGCACGACCTGCAGATGAAACTGCTCCCCAGCGGGGCTGAACTGGCGGCCGACGCCGACGCCGCGGCGCGCGTGGTGCCGGCGGAAAGCGTGGGCGGCGACTTCTACAATTTCTTCCGGCTGGGCCGCGGTCGCGTGGGCGCGCTGCTCGGTGACGTGTCGGGCCACGGCTACCAGGCGGCACTCATCATGGCGCTCGTCATGAGCGCCTCGGCCATCCACTCCAAGACCACCGCTGATCCGGGTGAGACGCTCAATGCGCTGCTCGCGTCGTTGCGCGAAGAACTGACGGCCACCGAGATGTTCCTGTCGGCATTCTACGCCGTGATCGATCGCAGCAACGGCACGCTCCGCTACGCCAACGCCGGTCACCCGTCGGCGTTTCTCGTGCACGGCGACGGGTCGAGTGAACGACTGTCGGCGCTCGACCCGCCGCTCGGCCTCGGCGCCGAATCGCCCCACTCCGGCAAGCGCAAGTGGGACGCTAACGGCGACCTCCTGCTGCTGTTCACCGACGGCGTGAGCGACGCGCGCAATCGCGAGGGCGAGCGGTTCGGCGAGCGGCGCGTGCTCGACGTGGTCAGACGCCACTGCTCCGAAACGTCGTCGGCGATCGTCGAGCGCGTGTTCCAGGCGGTGGACGAGTTCCTGCGCGGCGCGCGGTTCCGCGACGACCTCACGGTCGTCGTGGTGCGGAGCTGACGGCCGCGCAGTGGCCGCCGGCCCTCCACGCCGTGACCGCGCCGGCTTCCCACCCGTTCGGAAGAGCCTCGGCCAACACTTCCTGAACGACACTCGCGCGCTCGCGCGCATCGTCGACGCGCTGCAGCTCACGGGCGTCGAGACCGTGCTCGAAATCGGCCCCGGCCGGGGGGCGCTCACGGAGCGGCTGGTGCCCCACGCCCGCCGCCTGGTGCTCATCGAGTACGACCGCGCGCTCGCCGATCTGCTGCGGCAACGGTACGCCGCCGTGCCAACGGTGGAGGTGGTCGAGGCGGACGTGCTGTCCACCGATCTCGGCGCGCTGGCCGGCGGACCGTACGTGTTGGTGGGGAACGTGCCCTATTACATCACGACGCCCATTCTCTTCCACGCCCTGGAGCGTCCACGACCCGAGCGCGCCGTGTACCTGGTGCAGCGCGAGGTGGCCGACCGGCTGGCCGCCGCGCCGGGGTCGCGGGTGTACGGCGCGCTGTCGGTGAACGTCCAGGCGGTGGCGATTCCGGAATTCATCGCCGCCGTACCGGCGGGGGCGTTCAGGCCGCCCCCAAAGGTGGAGAGCGCCATTGTCCGCATCGTGCCGCGGGAACCGCCGGCCGTGACCGCCGACGAGGAGACGCGCTTCCGCAAGCTGGTGCAGGAGGTGTTCGGCATGCGGCGCAAGCAGATGCGCCGCATCGTCCGCTCGGTGGCGGCGCTCGACGCCGAGGGCGCCGAGGCCGTGCTGCGCGCGGCCGGCATCGATCCCGAAGCGCGGCCCGAAACACTCAGTCCCGACGCCTTCGCGGCGCTGCTGCGGGCGCTGCGCCGCTAGTCGCGGTTGGTGAGCGCGAACGAGAGTCCTTCCAGCTCCATCGCCATGTTCACCGTCTTCACCGTGACGTCGGCGGGCACTTGCAGCTGAACCGGCGCGAAGTTGAGGATGGCCTTGACCCCGGCGTGCACCAGTCGGTTGGCGACCTTCTGCGCCACCTGCTCGGGGACGGTCAGCACCGCGATATCCGGGTGGTCGCGATGAACGTCGCGTTCGAGATGCGACCCGTCGCGCACCGTCACCCCCTCGAGGTCGGTGCCGATCGTCGCGGGATCGGTGTCGTACGCGGCGACGATTTGAAAGCCCCGCTGCCGGAACCCGTGGTGGCGGGCCAGGGCGGCGCCGATCTTCCCCGCGCCGACGATGATCACCTTCCACTCGCGGCCGAGACCGAGGATCTCTCGCAGCCGGCCGGCCAGTTCTGGCACCGAATACCCGAGTCCCCGCTTGCCGAACGAGCCGAAGAACGAGAGGTCCTTCCGGACCTGCGCGGAGGTCGTACCGCCCCGCTTGGCCAGTTCGTCGCTCGAAATGGTAGTCAGGCCGCGCCCCTCGAAGTCTTCGAGGAACCGGAGGTAGGCCGATAGCCTGCGAACTGTAGAATCCGCAATGCGTTTCACGGTATCCGAGGGCTTGTGAATTCATTCACAAGATAAGCGTGGGGTCGGCCAGGCACCAGCCGCCGGATCGGGACGCCGCAAGCCCGTGCGCGCGGGACGGTCGAGTGGCCGCAGCCGCGATTAACTTTGAGCATGCCCGTACACGTGACCTCTGAGATCGGCGCGCTCCGCGAAGTGCTGGTGCATACCCCGGGGCGCGAACTCCTCGCGGTGACTCCCAGCACCCGGGAGGACTACCTCTACGACGACATCATCGATGCCGACGCGGCGCAACGCGAGCACCGGCGGTTCATCGCCCTCCTGGAACGGTTTGGCACGGTCCATCAGGTGAGTGACCTGCTCGAGCAGGTGCTCGCGGTCCCGACGGCCCGCGAACAGCTCATGCGTGCTGCCATGGATATCGTGCCCTTGGAGCCGCTGGCCCGCGACATCGCGGCGCTCGATCCGGCTGCCGTGACCCGCATGCTGATCGAGGGCCGCGAAGACGAGGCCGGCCCGCTCGCCAAGGCCCTCAACGAGCCCGGCTATACGCTGCCCCCGCTGCCGAATCTGTTCTTCACCCGCGACAGCGCCATGGTGACGGGCGACCACGTGCTCGTCGGGTCCATGCGGTACGGGGTCCGATGGTCCGAAGAACTGATCATGAAATCGCTGTTCACGCACCATCCGGCGCTCGGCAATGCCGGCATCCTGTTCGACGGGGCCAGCGAACGGCGCACCAACCATACGTTGGAGGGCGGGGATGTCCATCCCCTCCGGCGCGACCTCGTGGTGATCGGATTCAGCGAGCGGTCGAGCCCGGCGGCCATCGACCAGCTCGCGTCGCTGTTCTTCGCACAGACACCCGTCACGGACATCATCGTCGTGGTCATGCCAAAGCAACAAACGGCGATCCACCTCGACATGATCTTCACGCAGGTGGACCGCGAACTGTGCGTGGTGTTTCCGCCGCACTTCGTGGGTTCGGAACGGTTGAGCGTGCTCCACTGGCGCAAGGGCGCGGCGCAGCTGCGCGAGATGCCCAACATGTTCGCCGCGCTCAAGGAGTGCGGCATGCCCATGGAGCCCATCTTCTGCGGGGGCACGCGCCGCACTGCACAGGAGCGCGAGCAGTGGGCGTCGGGGTGCAACTTCGTGGCGGTGCGCCCGGGCGTCGTCATCTCCTACCAGCGCAATGACATCACGCTCCGCGAGATGGAACGCATGGGCTTCCAGACCGTCTCGGCGGTGTCGTACCTCACCGGGCAGACGTCGATCGGCGATGGCGACCGCGCGACGATCGTGTTCGAGGGGTCGGAACTGGTGCGGGCGGGCGGCGGCCCGCGGTGCATGACGTGCCCGGTTGTGCGGGACGACCCGTGGGCGTGATCGGGCCGACCCGCCGGCTGGCGCGGCTCTCCTACGTGGTGGTGGACGTCGAGACCACCGGCACGTCGCACGGCCGCGGCGACCGCATCACCGAGATCGCGGCCGTCGTGGTGAAGAACGGTCGCGTCGGCCGGTCGTTCCACACGCTGATCAATCCCGAACGCTCGATCCCACGGTATATCACGCAGCTCACGGGTATCTCGTGGGCCATGGTCAAGGACGCCCCGCGGTTCGGCGATGTGAGCGACACGATCCGCGACCTGCTCGGCAGCCACGTCTTCGTGGCTCACAACGTGCCGTTCGACTGGGGCTTCGTGAACATGGAAATGGACCGCGCTGGCACCCCGCTGCTGGAGAATCCGCAGCTGTGCACCGTGCGGCTGGCGCGCCGCCTACTCTCGCACCTCCCGCGGCGGTCGCTGGATCACGTCACGGCACACTACGGCATCACCATCCAAGCCCGGCACCGTGCGCTTGGCGACGCCCTGGCCACGGCCCAGGTGCTCGCCCACCTGCTGGACGACGCGTTCGCGCGCGGCTGCGACACGTGGGCCGACCTCGACCGTCTGCTGCACCCGGCGGCACCATCGCGGCGCCGCTGGTCGGCCCTGCCGCGCTCCGCCACCGACGACCGCACGGCGTGACCATGGAACCGTCGATCGAACACCGCACGATCGGGAAGTGGAAGGTCCATGCCATTCAGGCCGGCGGCCAGAAGTTGGACGGCGGCTCGATGTTCGGCGTGGTGCCCAAGCCGCTCTGGGAGCGGCGCATCCCGGCCGACGAACGGAACCGCATCCAGCTCGGCATGCGATGCCTGCTCGTGGAACACGAGCGCGGCCTTGTGCTCATCGACAACGGGTTGGGAAACAAGGAATCGGCCAAGTTCCACGAGATCTACGGGGTGGAGAACGCGGGCGCGGAGGGGCGCACCTGGCTGGATGACGCGCTCCGGCAACTCCGCGTGTCGCCCGACGACGTGATGACGGTGATCGACACGCACCTCCATTTCGACCACGCCGGCGGCAACACGTATCGGGACGCCGAAGGACAGCTGCGTCTCACGTTTCCGCGGGCGCGGTACGTGGTGCAGCGTTCGGAGTACCAATGGGCAACGAACACCAACGAGCGCACGGCGGCCAGCTACTTCCCGCACAACTTCGTGCCGGTCATGGAGGCGGGGCGGCTGGCACTGGTGCAGGGGGAGGTGGAGATCCTGCCCGGCATCACGGTCATGCCTACCCCCGGGCACACGCCGGGGCACCAGTCGGTGCGATTGGCTAGTGGTGGGGAGACAGCGCTCTTCCTGGGTGACCTCGTGCCCACGGTGGCGCATCTGCCGCTCCCGTGGATCATGGGCTACGACGTGGAGCCGCTGGTCACACTGGAGACCAAACGACGGATCTTGCGGATGGCGGCCGAGCAACGGTGGCTGCTGGTGTTCGAGCACGACGCGACGCACGCCTGGGGGCACGCGGTGCACGACGGCAAGGGATACGCCTTGCAGACGCCGTAGCGGCCGGACCGCGAAGGCAGACGCCCCTGCCAACTGGTAGAGGAAACTGCCCCGCCATGAAGATCGACCGCGTGGCGTCGGGAACCCCACAGCGGAGCAGCTCCCACGTTGTGGCAGTCTCCGAGGGATTCGGATCATCCGTTGGATCGGAGTTCCATAAGTAGTTGTTGTTGGCCGTTGCCGGACTTGACGCCTGAGCTGAGCTGCCCTAAGTTCAACGGACACAACTTGGTAAGTGAAACGACGGGCTGTCGTTTCCACCCTCTGGCCCTTCGCTTCGGCGAGGGCGTGCTGCAGGAGTCCTAGCCGGTTCGCCGCGTCACTTGTCGTTCGAGTGTCGGCGCCGTCATGCGGACTCCCGGTGGGTCCGCATTTTTGTCTTCAGAACGAGGGTTTTGCCATCCAGGACACAACCAAGCGCGTGCGGGTCAACCGTCAGATCCGCATCAGTCCGCTCCGCGTCATCGGTGCCGACGGCTCGCAACTGGGAATTCTCGAAGTCGATGCCGCACTCCGCATGGCGGAAGAGCAGGGACTGGATCTGGTCGAAGTCGCGCCCACCGCTCGGCCGCCCGTGGTCCGCATCATGGATTACGGGAAGTACAAGTTCGAGATGGCCAAGCAGGCGAGGGTCGCGAAGAAGAAGCAGCACGTGATCGAGCTCAAGGAGGTCAAGTACCGCCCGGGCATCGACGATCACGACTTCGACACGAAGACGCGGCATGCGCGCCGGTTCCTGGAAGAAAAGAACAAGGTCAAGGTGACCATGATGTTCCGCGGTCGCCAAGTCACGCATCCCGAGCTCGGTCAGGCGGTGCTCGAGCGCGTGGCCACCTCCCTCGCCGACATCGGAAAGATCGAGAGCGCGGGGCGGTTGGAAGGCAAATCGATGACGATGATTCTCACGCCGAAATAAGCGAGCAGTTCATGCCCAAGATGAAAACCCACAAGGGTGCCGCGAAGCGCTTCAGCATCACCGGTAGCGGAAAGGTGAAGCGCAACAAGGCCCACAAGAGCCACATTCTCACGAAGAAGACGTCCAAGCGGAAGCGCCGACTGCGCCAATCGGGGCTCATCGCCACGAACGGCGAGGTGAAGAACATCAAGCGCCTGCTGCAGGCGTAAGGAGAGAGAACAATGCCTCGCGCCGTATCGAACGTTCCGCGCCTCAAGCGCAAGAAGCAGATCATGAAGGCCGCCCGCGGCGGCTTTGGAGCCCGCAGCAAGCTGTGGAAGGCCGCCAAAGAAAACGTCGAGCGCGGTTGGAAGTATGCGTACCGCGACCGCAAGAACAAGAAACGTGACTTCCGGCAGTTGTGGATCACGCGTATCAACGCTGGCGCCCATCAGCACGAGTTGACGTACGCCACGTTCATCAACGGGCTCAAGAAGGCCGGCATCGAGGTCAACCGGAAGATCCTCGCCGACCTGGCGGTGCACGACCCGGTAGCGTTTGCCGCGCTCGCCGACAAGGCGCGCTCCGCGTTGAACGCAGCGTAAGTTCTCGTTCTGCGATTCGGCGGCGGCAGCGCGGCTTCGGTCGGCGCTGCCGCCGTTTTTCGTCGTCCCATCCTCGACTTCACATGCGTCTCCCCGAACATCCTACCCTCCGCGACTACGCCGACCAGATCGGCCAGATGGCGTCCGCCGGCCTGGCCGCGATCGGTGACGCCCCGGGCCTCGATGCGCTCGAACAGGCGCGGGTCCAGTTCCTGGGCGACCGGCGAGGCGAGATCCTCGAATTCCAGCGGGCGCTCGGTGCCCTCTCCGCGGTCGAGAAACCAGAGGCCGGTAAGCTGTTCAACGCCGCGAAGCGGCAGCTCGAGCAGGCGCTCGACGAGCGACGCACCGAGTTGGGCCGCGCGGCGGGTGGCTACCGCCCGCCGCACGACCTCACCATGCCCGCTCGCCAGCAGTGGCGCGGCGCCAAGCACCCCGTCACGCTCGTCATCGAAGAGATCGCCGCCATCTTCCGCGAACTGGGCTTCACCATCGCCCTCGGCCCCGAAGCCGAAAGCGAGTGGTACAACTTCACGGCGCTGAACTTTCCGGCCAACCATCCGGCCATGGATATGCACGATACGCTGTACGTGCAGGACGAGGTGTTGCTGCGTACGCACACCTCGCCCGTACAGGTGCGCACGCTGCAGCGCTACCCGCCGCCCATTCGCATCCTCGCCCCCGGCAACGTGTATCGCCGTGACTTCTTCGATGCCTCGCACGCCCCGATGTTCGCGCAGATCGAAGGGCTGTGCGTGGACGAGGGCATCAGCTTCGTCGATCTCAAAGCGACACTCGGGCACTTCGCCCAGCGGTTCTTCGGGTCGGCGCGGGCGCGGTTCCGCCCCAGCTTCTTCCCGTTCACCGAACCATCGGCCGAGATGGACATCGAGTGTCGGCTGTGCCGGGGCGCCGGCTGCGCGGCGTGCAAGGGCACCGGCTGGATGGAGATCCTCGGATCGGGAATGGTGCATCCCGCAGTGCTCGACGCCGCGGGCCTCGACAGCGAGAAGTACACCGGATGGGCGTTCGGCATGGGACCGGCCCGCATCGCGCAGCAGCGCTACGGCGTGGGCGACATTCGGGTGTTCTACGATTCCGACGTCCGCTTTCTGGAGCAGATCGCCGAATGAACGTCTCGTACGAGTGGCTGCGCGCGTTCGTCCCCTTCGAGCAGACGCCGGCCCAGTTGCGGGATCTGATCACCGCGCACGCCGCGACGGTGGACGAGTTGGTGCTTCTGCGGCAGGACCTCGCCGACATCGTCGTGGCGCGCGTGGTCGAGGAGGCGCCGCACCCCGACTCCGACCACCTGCACGTGACCAAGGTGGACGACGGCAGCGGCGAATTGCTCGACGTCGTGTGCGGCGCTGCCAACGTCACGGCCGGCAAGCTGTACCCGTTCGCGCGCACCGGCACGACCATCCCCACAGGGGTCAAACTCGAGAAGCGCAAGATCCGCGGCCAGACGTCCAACGGCATGCTCTGCTCGGCGCGCGAGCTCAAGCTGGGCGACGACCACGAGGGCATCCTGGAGCTTCACGTGGACGTGCCCCCCGGCACGCCTCTGCTCCAGGCAGTGGCGATCGGCGACACGCAGCTTGTGATCGACGTGCTCCCCAACCGGCCGGACCTGCTGTCGCATCTCGGGGTGGCCCGCGAAGTGGGCGCGGCCACCGGCAAGCCGCTGGCGCTGCCGGCGATCGCCGGTGAGCCGCCGGTGTGGGAGGAACCGCCTCGCGTGGCCCGCGAGGGGGCCACGGCCGGCGTCACCGTCCGCGTGGACCACGCGCTGGCCCCGCGCTATATGGGATTGGTGATTCGCGGCGTGAAGGTGGGGCCGAGTCCGGAATGGCTGGTCCGGCGCCTGGAGAGCGTTGGCAGCCGCTCCATCAACAACGTGGTGGACGCCAGCAACTACATCCTCCATGAGATCGGCCAGCCGACGCACGCGTTCGACCTCACCACCCTCGGCGGGCACATGGTGCAGGTGCGCGCCGCCCGCCGCGGCGAGAAGATCGTCACGCTCGACGGCGTGGAGCGCGTGCTCGACGAATCGGTGACGGTGATCGCCGACGCGCAACGGGCCCACGCCGTGGCCGGCGTGATGGGCGGACGGGACAGTGAGGTCACCGACGCCACCACCGACCTGTTCCTCGAGGTCGCGGTGTTCGACCCCGCGCACACGCGGGCGGCGCGCAAGCGCCTCGGGCTCAGTACCGACGCCAGCTATCGGTTCGAGCGCGGGGTGGATTTCGCGCTGCCTCCCCTGGCCCTGGCGCGACTGGCCCAGCTCATCGTTGCGGTGGCGGGCGGCACCGTGGCGGGGGCCCCGGTGGACCTTCTGGCATCGGTGCCCATGCCGCGCGCCGTCACTGTGCGCTCGGCCCGCGTGGCCACCGTGCTCGGGGCGTCCGTGCCGAGCGCGGATGCGGCCGCGCGCCTGTCCGCCATCGGGTTCACGGTGGACACCGAGGAAGGCGATGGCGAGCTGCGCGTGGTGGCGCCTTCGTGGCGCGCCGACATCGTGGGCGAGATCGATGTGATCGAGGAAATCGCGCGGCTTCGCGGCTACGACTGGTTCCCCACCGAGATCCGCCCCTTCCGGCCCGGGAACTCGCCGGACGATCCGATCTGGGTGCAGGCGGCGCGGGTGCGCGAAGCAATGGTATCGCTCGGCCTGCTCGAAGCCCGTCCGATGCCGTTCACCCGCGGGGACGACGGCGGCATTGGCTACGTCCGCGTCGCCAACCCGCTGGCTGACGATGAGCCGTACCTGCGGCGCGACATCCTCGACTCGCTTGCCCGCCGCGCCGAGGACAATCTGGCGCAGATGCAGGGCACGGTGCGGCTGTTCGAGATCGGCTCGGTGTTCATGCCCCGGGCCTCGGCGATGCCCTCCGAAATGGTACGTGTGGGGGCGCTGGTGATGGGCGACCGGCATCCCGAGCACTTCGCGTCGGCCAAAGGGGAGCGATTCGACGAATGGGACGCCAGGGCGATCGCGGAACGCATGGCGCGCTCGGCCCATCCCGCGGCCGCGGTAGAACTCGAGGCAGCCGGCGACGGCTGGCTCTGGCGCGTGCTCGCGGACGGACGTGACATCGGGGGCGTGCGGCACGTGCCGCTCGACGCACCGGTCTGGGCGGCCCCCGCGTTCGGGGTGGAAGTGGAGTTGGCCGAGATGGCCAACGCTCCGGTGGCGGCCCCGGGGCACAACGCGCACGGTTCCGGGCCGGGGCAGCCGTTGCGCCACTGGCCGGCGTACCGGCCAGTGCCCACCACACCGGCCGCGGAGTTCGACCTGGCCCTCGTGGTGCCAGAGGCCGTGACCGCGGCCCAGGTCGAGGGTAGTATCCGCGCCACCGCTGGCGACCTCCTCGAACAACTCCGGCTGTTCGACGAGTACACCGGCAAGGGGATCCCCGATGGCACGCGCAGCCTGGCCTGGCGGTTGACGTTCCGGCATCCGGAGCGCACTCTACGCGATAAGGAAATCGAGGGTCGCCGGGCCAAGATCCTCAGCGTACTCGACCAGGAGCTGCATGTCCGACCGCGAACGTCCTGAGGTCGCCGCCCTCGGCGAGCTCGAACCGCTGGTGCGCAATCTGGGCGATGAACTGGCGTCCATGCGGCGCCGCGCGCTGCTGGCGGAGGCGCGGCTCAAGGAGTTGGAGTCGGCCGGCGGGGACGGCCCGGTGCGACCCAAGCTCGCCGAGAAGATTGCGAAAGTGGAGCGCGAGAACGCCAAGCTGCGCGACCGGCTGGAGAAGGCCAAGGAGCGGTCGAAGGTGATGCTCGACCGCGTGCACTTCTTGCGGCAGCAGGCGCAGACCCGGGGGACGCGATGAGCGGAGCCAAACAGTCGGTGAAGGTCTTCATCCTCGGCGAGGAGTACACGATTCGCAGCGACGTGCCGCCGGAGCAGACCAAAGCCATTGCCAAGTATCTGGACGACGCCATTCGCGCGGTCATGCACGGCGGCAAGGGGCTGGACGCGCAGCGGGCGGCGATCCTGGCCGCCCTGCAGATCACGAACGAGTTGTTCGAGGCGCGCGAGGGCGGCGAAGCAATGGCGGCCTCGATGAACGCGCTGAGCGCCGACGTGCGGCGGTGGCTGCCGCCCGCCAAGCGGGGAATGTGATGCGCGTGGTGCGCCGCTTCTTGGGGCCGGCGGTCGTCCTTCTTGCCACGCTCGGGGCGGGGCGTGGCGCGCCGCCCAAGTATCGTGTGGCGATCTTTTCCGGCGACCGACTGGTGGCCCGCATCGCGCTCACCGACAGCACCGACGTCGCGACTTTGCTGGACGCCGCGCGCGAGCCGATGACCGATCGCACGCGCGACCTGACGTATCGTCCCTACCTGAGCGTGTCGCTGTACGTGGCCATGCCGATGTCGGCCGAGATGCCGCTGGCGCGCGTGCCGTTGGACCAGGCGGATGCGCACGCCCGGTTCTATCCGGCCTATGGCGACGAGGCGCCGTTCTGGGTGTTCGACGCCGACGCCAACGAAGCGAGCCCGATCCGGTACGTGCTCCAGACGGGGCTCGATCTGCTGCAGCGACACGGGGTGCCGATCCGGCTGCGGCCGGGCGGGTGATCTCGCGACTCAAGCCAAACTCGTATGGTTCGCGCCGGTGTTTCCGTCGAAATCCTTGGCCGTCGCGGCGGCGCCAAACGGGCGTTGCCCGCTGCCTCCGACCAGACGGGTGCGCTGTTGGAGCATGTGTTGCCCCGAAGCGTCGAACACCTGCCGGAACCGGAGCACGTGCTCCATGGCTGGCACGACGCGCCTGGCCACGACCGTGGCCACGAGCCTGACCAGCCCCGAATGCGCGCGCGCGGCGCACCGACGCGCGCGGGGCGTGGCCAGCCGGCGCACGGATCCTACCGGTAGTCGTCCATCAGCGTCTGCAACGCCGCGTTGCCCGGGCACAACTCGGCGTACGGAAGATCCACCAGTGGCTGGGCGACGGTGTGGTTCACGGCGTGCATGTCCTGGCTTCTCTCGTCGATGTACAGGAGCCCGGTCACGACCTCGCCGCGGCGCTGATGCTCCCGTACGTGTTCGTAGGCGCCGTCGCGGTTCGTCGGGTCGTAGTTCTCGCCGGTCTTGCGGAAGCGCACCACGCTGCCGTCGTGCATCGTCACTGACATGGCCTGCCCGGCTCCCTCCGGCGCCTTGATCTCCTTGCGCATGGGGACGAAGTCCACGGGCGCCAACTCCTCGTAGTGCTCCCGGGTGTATCGGTAGCTCTTGGTGGACCCGACGTGGTCGTTGAAGCTGACGCATGGCGAGATGACGTCGATGAACCCGAACCCATTGTGCGTGAGCCCGGCCTTGAGCATCGGCACCAGGTGTTCCTTGTCGCCCGAGAAGCCGCGGGCCACGAACGTCGCGCCCAGGCTCAGGGCGAGCAGTACGGGATCGATGGGTGGTAGCTCGTTCGCCTCGCCCTTCTTGGACGTGGAGCCGACGTCTGCCGACGCCGAGAACTGCCCTTTGGTGAGCCCGTATACTCCGTTGTTCTCGAGCACATACAGCATGTTCACGTTGCGGCGGATGGCGTGGCAGAACTGGCCGAGCCCAATGGACAGCGAGTCGCCGTCGCCGGAGATGCCGATATAGGTCAGGGTGCCGTTGGCCGCGTTGGCGCCCGTAGTGAGCGCGGGCATGCGGCCGTGCACGCCGTTGAACCCGTGCGACTGGCGCATGAAGTACGCCGTGGTCTTGGACGAGCACCCGATGCCGCTCATCTTGGCGGCGCGGTGCGGCGGCACGTCGAGTTCCCAGAACGCCTGGATGATGGCGGCGGTGATCGAGTCGTGGCCGCACCCGGCGCACAGGGTGGACATCGTGCCTTCGTAATCGCGCCGGGTAAGGCCCAGCGCGTTCTTGGGCAGCGACGGGTGGGTGACCGGTGGTTTGGCGATGGACGTCATACAGCCGCTCCCTGGAGGTGCGCGGTCACGGCGCCCACCACGCGCTGCGCGGTGAGGGGCAGTCCGCCGTAGTCGAGAATGGGGGTCATGTGGTCGCGAGGCACGCCGGTCTCGATCGCGAGCATGGCGCGCAACTGGGCGTCGCGGTTCTGCTCCACCACGAACACGATTTCGTGCTCGTTGAGAAAATCGACGACTGGCGTGTCGAACGGGAACCCGCGCACGCGCATGTAGTTCACCGGCACGCCCTGGGCCCGGAGCCGGTCCACGGCCTCGAGCACCGCGGAGTGACAGCCGCCGATGGAGACGATACCGACGGCGGCGCCCTCCTGACGGTGGAATTCGGGTGCCGGCACGGACCGGGCGGCGCCGTTGATCTTGCGGGCGATCCGGTCCACCACTTGCTGATAGGCATCGGCGTCCTCGGTGTAGGCCGCGTTCTGGTCGTGGCCCGAGCCGCGGGTGAAGTAGGCGCCCTTGGCGTTCACGCCGGGGAGCGTACGGGCGGCAATGCCGTCGCCGTCCACGTCCTGGTAGCGCCAGAACTTCTTGATCATGGCCAGTTGGTCGGCCGTCAGCACCTTGCCGCGGTCGGGCCGGTAGGTGTCGTCCCAGGTGAGGCGCGGCACCATCCAGTCGTTCATGCCGATGTCGAGGTCCGACATCACGAACACCGGCGTCTGGAACCGCTCGGCCAGGTCGAACGCGTCCCGGGCCATGGTGAAGCACTCGGCCGGGTCAGACGGATAGAGCGCGATGTGCTTGGTGTCGCCGTGCGACGCGTAGGCCACCGCCATCAGGTCGCCCTGCTGGGTGCGCGTGGGCATCCCGGTGGACGGCCCCGTACGCTGGACATCAAAGAATACTCCTGGAACCTCGCCGTAGTAAGCGAGGCCGATGAACTCCTCCATCAGCGAGATGCCGGGGCCGGCGGTCGAGGTGAACGACCGCGCGCCGGCCCAGCCGGCGCCGATCACCATCCCGGCCGCTGCCAGTTCGTCCTCGGCCTGGATCATGGCGTACTTCCGTTCGCCGGTCACTGGGTCTTTGCGGTACTTCTCGCAGAATCCCTTGAACGCCTCCATGAGCGACGTGGATGGCGTGATCGGATACCAGGCGCCCACCGTGGCGCCGGCGTACACGCAGCCGAGCGCCGCCGCCGTATTCCCGTCGATGACGATCGAGCCGGCCGTGGCGTTCATGCGCTCGAGGTGCATGGGCAGCGGGCACTTGAAGGTCTTGAGCGCATACTCATGGCCCAGCGCCATGGCGCGGAAGTTGGCGTCGAGCAGCGACCGCTTCTTGGAGAACTTCTCGCGCAGCATCTCGCCCACGAGGTCCATGTCGATGTCGAGCAGCGCCGCCAGGGTGCCGGCGTAGACGATGTTGCGCAGCAGCGTGCGGTTGCGATCGCCTTCGAACGCCTCCACGCACATCTGGCCGAACGGCACGCCCAGGTACGTCAGGTCCTCGCGGACGAGCGATTCATCCAACGGCCAGGTGGAATCGTACGCGACGTAGCCTCCGGGCCGCACCGCGCCCACGTCCTGGGCGTACGTCGAGGTGTTGAGCGCCACCACGAGATCGATCGCCTCGGGCCGCGCCGTGTATCCGTCCTTGCTCACCCGGATCTCGTACCAGGTGGGCAGCCCCTGGATGTTCGACGGGAAGATGTTCTTGCCCGTCACCGGGATGCCCATGCGGAAGATCGCCTGCATCAGCAGCCCGTTGGCGCTGGCCGAGCCGGTGCCATTGACCGTGGCGATCTTGAACGCGAAATCGTTGACCCCGCTCATGCCGCACTCCCGCCCGCATAGGCCCTGATCAGATCGAACTTCTGCATGTCCCACGCCGCGGTGGGACACCGTTCGGCGCACAGCCCGCAGTGCAGGCAGACGTCCTCGTCCTTCACCATCAGCCGGCCGGTCTGGGGCAGCGCCCCCGATACGTACAGCGCCTGGTCCGGATTGAGCGCTGGTGCGGAGAGACGGGTGCGGAGGTCGGCCTCTCCGCTGCCGTCGCGGGCGATCGTGAGGCAGTTCACGGGACAGACGTCCACGCACGCGTCGCACTCGATGCACAGGTTGGCCGTGAACGCCGTCTCGACGTCGCAGTTCAGGCAACGCTGCACCTCGTGCGCCGTCTGCTCCGGGGTGAATCCCAGCTCCACCTCCACCGCCACGTCGGCGAACCGCTTGACCAGCGCTTCGTGCTGCATCTGCGCCCGCGGCGATGGATTGTAGTCGTTGTGGTAGCTCCAGGCGTGCATGCCCATCTTGGCGCTCACCAGATTCATCCCGTCGGCCGGGCGCTCCGTTACCGGAGCGCCCTGGCAGTGCTGGTGGATGGAGATCGCCGCCTGGTGGCCGTGCTCCACCGCCCAGATGATGTTCTCCGGGCCCCACGCCGCGTCGCCGCCGAAGAACACGCCGGCCCGGGTACTCTGGAACGTTTGCCGGTCCACCACCGGCATGTCCCACTTGGGATCGAACGCGAGTCCGATGTCGCGCTCGATCCAGGGGAACGCGTTGTCCTGGCCGATGGCGAGAATGACGGTGTCGCAGGGAATGACCACCGTGTCCAACACGCGGCTCTTCTGGCGGCCATCCTGCTCCGACCACTCGAGACGTTCGAACTCCATGCCCACGAGCTTGCCCTGCTCGATCACGAACCGCCTGGGCGCATGGTTCTCGAGGATCTCCACGCCTTCTTCCTCGGCGTCCTCCAGCTCCCATGCCGATGCCTTGAAGTAGGGGCGCGAGCGGCGCGCGATCACCTTGACGTCGGTGCCACCCAGTCGCTTGGACGTGCGGCAGCAGTCCATAGCCGTGTTGCCCACGCCGATGATCAACACTCGCGGCTCGATCTTCTCGATGTGGCCGAAATGCACCGAGCCCAGCCACTCGATGCCGATGTGCACCTGGTCGGTGTCCCAGCGGCCCGGAATATCGAGTTCCTTGCCCTTGGGCGCGCCGCTGCCCACGAACACCGCGTCGTAGCCTTCGGCCAGCAACGCCTTGAGGCTCGACACCGGCGTCTCGTAGCGGATGTCCACTCCCATGTCGAGGATGTTGTCCACTTCCTCGTCGAGCACCCGCACGGGAAGGCGGAACGCGGGAATGTTGTAGCGCATCAACCCGCCGGCCTGCGTGAGTCGTTCGTAGATCACGCACTCATAGCCGAGCGGCATGAGGTCGTTGGCCACGGTGAGCGACGCCGGTCCGGCCCCGACGAACGCGATGCGCTTGCCGTTCTTCTCCGCCGGGACCGCCGGCAGGCGGTCGTGAATGTCGTCGCGCAGATCGGCGGCAACGCGTTTCAGACGGCAGATCGCCACCGGCTTGCCGTCCACGCGCTCGCGCCGACAGGCCGGTTCGCAGGGGCGATCGCAGGTGCGGCCAAGAATGCCGGGGAACACGTTCGACATGCGATTGAGCATGTACGAATCGGTGTAACGGCCCTGGGCGATCAACCGGATGTATTCAGGAACGTTTGTGTGGGCCGGGCAGGCCCACTGACAGTCGACGACCTTATGGTAGTACCGCGGGCTCGCAACATCGGTCGGATCCATTCCGCACTCGCCTCGTTGGGCAGGTTGGGTGGAGTTTCGCGGGAAGAATGTGGGATTGCAAGCGTGATCCGTTACGAATCGGATTGCCTTTTTTCCTCGGCGCCCGTAGGTTAGATGCGAGTACCCTCTTCGCCCGTAGGTGCAAGCGCACTCGCAAGTTAGCTCCGCCCGCTTCACACCCTTCGCCGGTGTGGGGCCGGAACGTGAGCTGGGAGCGCGCTCGGCGGGCGCTGGTTCTCCCCCCGATTCCGCGGTTTCCTGGCCGCGGTGGAGCATAGATCCCAGATGAACGTCATCGCGATCATCGCCGCGCTGGGCGCCGTAGTCGTGGCGTCGCCGGCGTTTTTCATTTTCGGTCGCCGCCTGGGGCGGTCCGCCGAGCAACGGCGCCAGGTCGAAGCCGAAGCCACCGCCCAGCAGTTGGCCAAGCGCGTCGTGGAGGATGCCGAGCGCGAAGCGGAGAACCTGCGCAAGAGCGCCGTCGTAGCCGGCAAGGAAGAGCTGATCAAGCTACGCGAGACGTTCGAGCAGGACGCGCGCGGCCGCCGCGAGGAGGTCGAGCGCGAGGAGCGCCGCCTCGAGGAGCGCGAGTCGCTGCTCGACCGCAAACTCGACGCGTTCGATCAGCGCGAGAAGGATCTCGGCCGCCGGCAGAGCGATTTCGGCCGTCGCGAGAAGAACGTCGCTCAGCGCGAAGGTGAGTTGGAGAAGCTCATTGTCGAGGAGCGCCGCCGTCTGGAACAGCTGGCCGGCCTTTCGGCGCTGGACGCCAAGGCCGAGTTGATCCGCCGCATGGAAGAGGAGGCTCAGGCCGACGCCGCCAATCGGATTCGCGAGATCCGCGAGACGGCGCGCCGCAACGCCGACCGGGAAGCCAAGAAGATCGTGGCCCTCGCCATCCAGCGCATCGCCGCCGAACACACCGCGGAGAGCACCGTGTCGGCGGTGTCGCTGCCGAACGACGAGATGAAAGGACGCATCATCGGCCGCGAGGGCCGGAACATTCGCGCCTTCGAATTGGCCACGGGCGTGGATGTGATCATCGATGACACGCCGGATTCGGTGGTCGTGTCGTGCTTCGATCCCATCCGTCGCGAAGTGGCGCGCCTGGCGC
This sequence comes from Gemmatimonadaceae bacterium, assembly GCA_035533015.1. Taxonomy (NCBI): domain Bacteria; kingdom Pseudomonadati; phylum Gemmatimonadota; class Gemmatimonadia; order Gemmatimonadales; family Gemmatimonadaceae; species Gemmatimonadaceae bacterium. The sequence goes on from DATLUQ010000013.1 coordinate 201,808, forward strand.
TCGAGAAGCTCGTGTCCGACGGCCGCATCCATCCGGGGCGCATCGAGGAAGTGGTGGAGAAGTCGCGCCGGGAAGTGGACACGCAAATCGTGGAGATCGGTGAAGAAGGGGCGTACGAGGCGGGCGTGCACGGCCTCCATCCCGAACTGATCAAGCTCGTGGGGCGCATGCGGTGGCGTACCAGCTACGGGCAGAACATCCTCCAGCACTCCAAAGAAGTGGCGTGGCTGGCCGGCATCATGGCCGCGGAACTGGGGCTCGACGTGGCCATGGCCAAGCGTGGCGCACTGCTCCATGACGTGGGCAAGGTGCTCACGCACGAGCACGAGGGCACGCACGTGCAGTTGGGCGTGGAGGTTGCCACCAAGTACGGCGAGCACCCGCTCGTGGTGAATTGCATCGCCGCGCATCACGACGACGTGCCGCACGAGAGTGAGATCTCCGTGCTTGTTCAGGCGGCCGACGCGATCTCGGGATCGCGTCCCGGCGCCCGGCGCGAAGCGTTCGAGACCTACGTCAAGCGCCTCGAGGGGCTGGAACGCATCGCGTCGAGCTACAAGGGCGTGGAGCGCGTATTCGCCATCCAGGCGGGGCGCGAGGTGCGCGTCATCGTCGTGCCCGAGGAAGTGGACGATCCGCGCATGACCACGTTGTCGGAGGAGATCGCCCGGCGGATCGAGGCCGAGTTGCAGTATCCGGGACAGATCAAGGTGATGCTCATTCGCGAAACGAGGGCTGTGGACTTTGCCAGATAATACCGAGGGGCGCGGCGGTCTGATCGACGGCGTCGCGCTCGCCAAGAAGATTCGCGCGCGGGTAGCCGAAGAGGCCGCGTCGCTCGCCGCCCAGGGCACGACACCGGGGCTCACCGTGGTACTCGTGGGCGACGACCCGGCGAGCGCCGTGTACGTGCGCACCAAGGGCCGGGCGTGCGATGAGGTCGGCATCCGGTCCGACACCATCATTCTCCCGGCGTCCACCGCCGAGCCCGAACTGCTGGCGTTGGTCGACACGCTCAATGCCGACCGGTCGGTGCACGGCATCCTCGTGCAGATGCCCCTGCCCAAACACATCGACGCCGACGCCGTGATCCGCCGCATCGATCCCGAAAAGGACGTCGATGGATTCCATCCGGTCAACGTCGGGTTGCTGCTGGCCGGGTCCAAGGAAGGGTTCGCGCCCTGCACGCCGGCCGGCGTGATGGCCATTCTGCGCGCATACGGCGTGGAGACGCGCGGCGCCGACGTCGTCGTGATCGGGCGGAGCAACATCGTGGGCAAGCCGATGGCGTCGCTGCTCGTCCAGGCGGGCGCCGACGCCGACGCCACCGTCACCATCTGCCACTCGCGCACGCGCGACCTGGCGGGACACGTTCGCCGCGCCGACATCGTGATCGCGGCCGTGGGACGCGCCCGCCTGGTCACCGCCGACATGGTGAAGCCGGGTGCGGTGGTGATCGACGTGGGCGTGAATCGCGTGGCCGACGCGAGCGCCCCCAAAGGCTACCGCCTCGTGGGCGACGTGGACTTCGAAGGCGTGCGACAGGTCGCCTCGCTCATCACGCCGGTGCCGGGGGGGGTTGGGCCGATGACGATCGCGATGCTGATGCAGAACACCGTCCGCGCCGCCTTCCGCGCGCTGAACTGATGCCGCGGCGCCGCGAGCCCCGCGGGGCGGAGCAGGGCGGCTTTGAGTTGTTCCCGGCGGTGAGCGAGGCCGCCGGGATGATCCCAGCGGCCGCCGGCCCTGGGGAGAGCGCCGACACGGCCGTGGCGGTCACGTCGCTCACCCAGACGGCCAAGGCGGTGATCGAGGGCGCGTTCTCTCCCTTGTGGGTACGCGGCGAGGTGAGCGATTTCAAGGCTCATCGCAACGGCCACTGGTACTTCACACTGCGCGACGAGTCGGCTCAGATCCGCTGCGTCGTCTGGTCACGTGACCAGCGCGGCATTCCCGCGTCGCCCGACGATGGCATGCAGGTCTCGGCACTTGGCCAACTCACGGTGTACGCCGCGCGCGGCGAAATGCAGTTCACCATCCGGCGTATCGAAGCGGTGGGCGATGGGCTCTGGCGCAAGGCGTTCGAGCAGACGCGCGCGCGCCTCGAGTCCGACGGGTTGCTGGCCCCGGAGCGCAAGCGGCCGATCCCGAAGTACCCCCGCCGGATCGCCGTGATCACGAGCCCGACGGGCGCGGCGCTGCACGACATCACCGCCGTGATCCGGCGCCGCGCGCCTGGCGTCGAGGTGGTGGTCATTCCGGCCGCCGTACAGGGCGAGGCGGCGCCCCGCGAGTTGGTCGCGGCGCTCGACCGGCTGGCCCGCTGGCACGACGCCGACCTCCTCATCATCGGCCGCGGCGGCGGCGCGCGCGAAGACCTGTGGGCGTTCAACGACGAACTCGTGGCCCGGGCCCTCGCCGCCTGTCCGATCCCCACGATCTCGGCCGTCGGCCACGAAGTGGACGTCACGATCTGCGACCTCGTGGCCGATCTCCGCGCGCCGACGCCATCGGCGGCCGCCGAAGCCGCGGTCCGCGCCGTGAGCGAGCTGGCCACCGAAGTGCGGGCGCTCGGCGTGCGGCTGCGACGCGCGGTCGCGTCGCGCGTCGAGGTTGCGGGCATGCGGCTGCACCGCGCCGGCCGCGCGCTGGCCGGGCTTGCCCAGCGTGGCGTGGAACGGCGCCGGGCGCGGCTGGGTGCGCTGGCCGGCCGCCTCGATGCGTTGAGTCCGCTGGCCACCCTCGAACGGGGATACGCCGTGGCGCGCGACGATGAAGGCCATGTGCTGGCCTCGGTCACGCAATTCACGCCGGACACGGCCTTCCGCCTCACGCTCCGCGACGGCGATATCCGCGCGCGCACCACCGGCATCCAGGAGAAGGCATGAGCTTCGAAGCGCGGTTGCAACGGCTGGAGGAGATCGTGGCCGAGCTGGAGGGCGACACCCTCGACCTGGCACGCGCTCTCACGCTGTTCGAGGAAGGAATTGCGTGCCTGCGCGACGCCACGACCGAGCTGGGCAAGTCCGAAGCGCAGGTGCGCCGGCTTGTCGAACGAGACGACGGCACCTTCGAAGTGACCGACCTGCGTGAGTGATCCGGCGTTCGACTTCGGGCCCGACCGGGCGGCCGTCGACGCGGCGCTCTCGGCGCTCGCCGCGCGCGAAACGGCGGCGCTGCCGGGCCCCGTGGGCAAGGCCATTCGTTACAGTCTCGAAGGCGGCGGCAAGCGGCTGCGCGCGGTGCTCTTTCTGGCCGCGTACCGTGCCGCCGGCGGCGCCCAGGACGCCGCGGATCTGGCCGCCGCCATCGAGGTGGTGCACGCCTACTCGCTCGTGCACGACGACCTTCCGTGCATGGACGACGACGACATGCGCCGGGGGCGCCCCACCGTGCACCGGGTATTCGGCGTGGCGGTGGCCACGGCGGCCGGCGTGGCGATGGTGCCGCTGGCGGCGCGCGCGGCGGCTCGGGCGGCACGGACCATGGGGCTCGCTCCGATGGTGACCACCCACATCGTGGAAGAACTCATGCGTGCCTCGGGTGCCGGGGGCATGGTGGGCGGGCAGCTGCTCGACCTCGAAGGGGAGGAGCGCCGGAACTCGCTTGCCGAATTGGAGCGCATCCATCGCGCCAAGACGGGCGCGCTCATCGGGGCGGCGGTCACGCTGGGCGGGCTGTCGGCGGGCGCGAGCGCCGAGCGCATGGCTGCGCTCGACCGATTTGGGGCAAGCGTGGGCCTGGCGTTCCAGATCGCCGACGACGTCCTCGACGTCACGGCCACGACCGACGAACTTGGCAAGACCGCGGGCAAGGACGTGGCGTATGGAAAGACCACCTATCCGGCGCTGCTGGGCGTCGAAGGCGCCGTGGCCAAGGCCGACGCGCTGGTGGCCGAGGGGTGCGGCGCGCTGGCCGAGGCTGGGCTGCTGAGCCCCGGCCTCGAGCGACTGGCGCGATTCATCATCTCCCGCCGATCGTAGTACCTTTGTACGATGGCCGAATCCGGACTTCGCCTCCCATGAGCATCCTAGACGGCATCAATTCCCCGGCCGACCTCCGGCTGCTGAGCCGTGCCCAACTGAGCACCCTCGCCGACGAGATGCGCGCGCGGCTCGTCGACGTGTGTTCTCGAACCGGCGGACACATCGGCGCCGGGTTGGGCGTGGTGGAACTGACCATCGCCCTGCACGCCGCGTTCGACACGCCGCGCGACCAGCTCGTGTGGGACGTCGGCCACCAGGGGTATCCGCACAAGCTGCTCACCGGGCGCAACGACCGGATGGAGACGCTGCGCAAGGAAGGCGGCATTTCCGGGTTCCTCAAGCGCAACGAGAGCGAGTACGATGCGTTCGGGGCGGGGCATGCCGCCACCTCGATCTCGGCGGCCCTCGGCATCGCGGCTGGCCGGGACATCCGCGGCGAGACGTACAAAGTGGCCGCCGTGCTCGGCGACGGCGCATTCAGCAGCGGTCTGGCATACGAGGGGCTGAACAACGCCGGCCACTCGGACCGCGACATCGTGGTGGTGCTCAACGACAACGAGATGTCCATCGCCCCCAACGTGGGCGCGATGTCGAAGTACCTGAACTCGGTGCAGCGCAACCCGCTGTACAACCGGCTCCGTTCGGCGCTTGGCGACATCATGGACAAGGCGCCCAGGCGGCTAGCGGGCGTGTCGGGCTGGGTGAAGCGGTGGGAGGAGAGCGTCAAGACGTTCCTGACCCCCGGCGTGCTGTTCGAGGAACTCGGATTCCGCTACTTCGGCCCCATCGACGGCCACGACATCGGCGCGATGCTCGATACCTTCACCGCCGTGCGGAACATGAGTGGCCCGCGGCTGGTCCACGTGATCACGCAGAAGGGCAAGGGATTCCCGGCGGGCGAACATTCGGCGGGCGAGAAGTGGCACGCGTTGCCGCCGGGGTACGATCCATCCACCGGCAAGGCGCGCCAGGCGTCCACGGGAAATCCGGCGTACACGGCCGTGTTCGGCAGGGGCTTGGCCGCGCTCGCCCAGGAAGATCCACGCGTCGTGACGATCACGGCGGCGATGCCGAGTGGCACCGGGACATCGGTCGTCGCCCAGGCGGTGCCCGATCGGTTCTTCGACGTCGGGATCGCCGAAGGGCACGCCGTGACGTTCGCCGCCGGATTGGCCACCCGCGGGCTCAAGCCGGTGGTGGCCATCTACTCCACCTTCCTGCAGCGCGGCTACGACAACATCATCCACGACGTGGCCATCCAGTCGCTGCCCGTGGTGTTCTGCATGGACCGGGCGGGCCTGGTGGGCGAGGACGGCGAGACCCACATGGGGCTATATGATATCGCATATATGCTCGCCGTGCCCAACATGACCGTGACCGCGCCGCGCGACGGGCGCGAGATGCTCGGGCTGCTGCGGGCCGGCATCGGCCACGACGCCGGCCCGTTCTGCCTGCGGTACCCGCGGGCCACCGTTCCCGACGACACGCCCGAGATGGCGGCCATCGAGCCGGTGCCGTACGGCACGTGGGACGTGGCGCGCCGCGGCGCCGAAGTGGCCATCCTCGCCGTGGGGACGATGGTCGGTGCTTCCCTCGCCGCCGCCGATGCGCTCGCCGCCGAGGGGCTGAACGTCACCGTGGTCAATTGCCGCTATCTCAAACCGTACGACGAGACGACGCTCACCGCCGTGCTCACCGAGCACCGACACGTGCTGGTGGTGGAGGAGGGCACGGTGGTGAACGGATTCGGCGCGTACATGAGCGCGGTCATCGCGCGACATGACCCCGCAGTCCGCGTCGAAACGCTGGGCGTGCCGGATCGGATCATCTACGCGGCCCCGCGGAACCGTCAGCTCGCCCTGTGCGGGCTCACTCCCGAAGGAATCGCCGATCGCGTGCGTGCGCTGCACCGGAGCGAGGCGATGGCCGGGTGACGCGCCTGGGCGTGATCGGGCATCGGGGCTACGTCGATGCCGGCCTCGGGGAACTGTTGCGCTCGCTGGGGCAGATCGCGCCGCGGCTGGGCCTGGAGCTGTTCGCCGAATTGGATCTGCTCGAGGAGGGTGCGCCCGGCGCGCTGCTCGACGATCCGGCGGCGCTCGATGCGCTGCTCACCCTGGGGGGGGACGGCACGCTGCTGCGCGGCGCGCGCTTGCTCCAGGCCAACCAGGTGCCCATCCTCGGCGTGAACCTGGGGCGGCTGGGCTTCCTCACCGGCACGCCCGCCGACCAGTTCGAATCGGCCCTCACCCGCTTCGCGCACGGCGACTACACCGTCGAAACGCGGATCGCGCTCCATGCCTTCGTGCTCGACCCGTCGGGCGCGCCGCGGCAGGACTGGTTCGCCCTCAACGACGTGGTGCTGCACAAGGGCGGGTTCGCCCGCGTCGTGACGCTGCGCGTGGCCGCCAATGAGCAGACCATCGCCAGCTATGCCGCCGACGGCGTCGTGATCTGCACGCCGACCGGCTCCACGGCGTATTCTCTGTCCGCCGGCGGGCCGATCCTCTTCCCCACGCTCGAGACGCTGCTCGTGACGCCCGTGTCGGCGCACGCGCTGGCCATCCGGCCGCTCGTCCTGCCCGCCGACTGGGTGGTGAGCGTGCAATCGGAAGGCGGGCCCGAAGAATTGCTGGTCACGGTGGACGGCCAGCCGGGCACCACGTTCGCCATCGGCGAGACGCTCACCGTACAGCGCGCCGCGCACGGCATCGGCATCGTGCGCTTTCCGGGCGGCAGCTTCTTCAACACGCTGCGGCAGAAGTTGGGGTGGGGCGGGCTCCCGCAGCGCGACCAACCGCCGGCATGCTGATCGAACTTCGCATCCGTAACTTCGCCATCATCGATTCGTTGTCGCTGCCGTTGGCTCCGGGATTCAACGTGCTCTCAGGCGAGACCGGCGCCGGCAAATCGATCATCGTCGGCGCGCTCGGGCTGCTGCTCGGCGAACGGGCCAGCGCCGATGTGATCCGCACCGGCCAGGACCGAGCGACGGTGGAAGGCGTGTTCGACATCGGTGACCGTCCCGACCTGCGTCCATTGCTCGACGCGCACGGCATCGAGGTGGACGACGCGCTGGTCGTGCTCAAGCGCGAGGTGGCCGCGGGCCGGGCCCGCGCTTGGGTGAACGGGTCCTCGGTCACCGCCACGCTGCTCTCCGAGGTCGGGCGGATGCTCGTGAACCTGCACGGACAGCATGAGGCCCAGTCGCTGCTCGACGAGGGATCGCAGCGCGCCATTCTCGACGCGTTCGGCGACGCCGCGTCCGACGCGGCGGCCGTTGCCGAGGCGTTCGCGGCGCTGAGCGTCGCGCAGCGCGAGATCGCCGACCTCCAGACGCGCACCCGCGAGGCGCAGCGCCGCGCCGACTACCTGCGCCACGTGGCCCGCGAGATCGAAGACGCCAAGTTGGTCGAGGGGGAAGATGCGCGGCTGGAGGAGGAGGCCAACCGCCTCGAGAACGCCGACGAACTCCGGGGGCTCGCGGGCGGCGCGCTCGCCGCGCTCAACGAAGAGGAGCAGGGCATCCTCCCGCAGCTGGGCACGCTCGAACGGTTGCTGCACCAGCTGCAGCGGCTGGACCCCACCACCGGCCGGCTGCAGGAATCGTACGACGCGGCCTATTACGCCTTGGACGCGGTGGCCCGCGAACTCGACCGCTACGAGAACGACGTGGAGCTGGATCCGCAGCGCCTCGCCCAGGTGCGACAGCGGCGCGAGGTGCTGTACGGCCTGATCAAGAAGTACGGGCCCACGCTCGGTGATGTGGTGCACCAGGGGCACGAGGCGCGGCGCGAACTCGACCTCATCGATTCCTCGGAGCTTGATCTCAAGTCGCTGCGCGACCGCGAGGCCGCGGCTCTCAAGGCGCTCGACCACGGAGCGGGGGCGCTCACGCGCAAACGCTTCGCGGCGGCGGCCCGCCTCGCCCGGGCGGTGGACGAGGTGCTGCCCGATCTCGGCATGCCGGACGGACACCTCGAGGTGGCGCTGGTGCCGCGCGCCCGGATCGGCGCCGAGGGGGCGGAGGATGTGGAGTTCCGCGTATCGCTCAACGTGGGGCACGACGCGCGTCCGCTGGCCCGCGTGGCGTCGGGCGGCGAACTGAGCCGGGTGATGCTGGCCCTCAAGACCATCCTCGCGCGGTTGGACCACGTGCCGACGCTGGTGTTCGACGAGGTCGACGCCGGCATCGGCGGCCGCGTGGGGCTTCAAGTGGGCGATACCATGCGTGGCGTCGCCGCGAGCCATCAGGTCTTCGCCATCACCCACCTGCCGCAGATCGCGGCGCGGGCGCACCACCACATTCGCGTGAGCAAGGATGCCGCGGGCGGCGTCACCACCGCCGACGTGACCGTGCTCCAGGGCGATGCCCGCGTGGCCGAGATCGCCCGGATGCTCGGTGGCGATCCGGAGAGCGCGCTGAGTCGGGCCCATGCGGCCGAACTCCTCGAGACGGCATCGGCCGCCGCGGCCTCCCGCGGCAAGCCGCCGAGGACCCGACGCGGCTCGTGACCCGCTATAGCGCGCCGCGGCGGAAGTAGAACCGCACCGAGATCTGGTCGCGCCAGTACTTGGCCATGCGGGCCGCGCCGCTCAGCGCTTCGAGGTGCGTGAAGCTGATGTCCACCGGGAACGTCACCTTTCCGCGGTCGTACTCGGGCACCGTGGAGTAGGTGAGCGCAAACCCGGCGGCTTGCTGCGTGCCAGCGGCACTGGTCACGCCGTCGAGCGTGGCCACGGCGCCTGCCAGATTCCCCGCGGCTGCCGATGCGTAGGTGTTGGCGGCGACATGCATGAAGTCATATAAGGCACTGACGCCGAGGCGCGACGCGACCATGAAGCGCGGCGCCACCTCCACGCGCACCACCGCCCCCGGCGTGTACGGGTAGATGCCGGACGTGGAGGGCGGGAACGGCGCGCCATCGCCGATCGGGAGGGCGCCGGACTTGGTCTTGCCAAACGGCAGCAGGTATTCGGCGGCCGCCGCGAGGCCGACGCGCCCCCCGGTCTGCACGTCCCAGGCGAGACGGCCGTCCGCGGCCATCGTCCCCAGCCCGGTGCCGATGACCAGCGGATTGGTGGGCGTGGCCAGCTGCCCGGTGGGCAGGCGCAACGTGCCGGTGAACGTCGCCCGCGCGAGAAATGCCCCGGGACGCGACGCCTTCACCGAATCGGTGAAGTCGTCGAACAGCTGCAGCTTCGCACTCAGTTCGACGTCGCCCGTGCTGATCATCATGGTGCTCTTGAGCGAGTCGAAGCCCGCCACCGCCGGATTCTGGAGCAGCGTGCCCAGATCCTGCGTGCCCACCACGCCCCCCGCCGCGGCCGGGGCGGCGGTGATCAGGGCGCCACTGTTGAGAAACGCCTGGTACGACGAGTCGTATGACGTGAGGCGCGTGCGAATGAGCTGGTCGGCCGCGCTGCCGGCCACCGGCACCACCGGCGCGCCCGAGGACTGTGTATTGGTGCCGTAGACCGCGCCGAACGCCGTCGCGAATGACGACGTGCTCTGCAACAGCGCGGTCACGTCCCCCTGCCGCTGGAGGATGGTCGGGCAGTTGGCGTTCGCGGTTGCATTGGCCTGACACGCCTGGAGGGTCGATGCCAACGTCGCCCCCGCATTGACCAACTGGGCAACGACCATGCTGTCGCTGGCCAACGCATTCCTATTCACTTTGGCCGGATTCACACCGACGTTGCCTTCGGTGCCTAATGGATTCACTCGCAAGCTGATGACCGTACGGGTACGCACGAGCGGCAGCATCACGCCAATCGTGAGGCGGCGGGTGAGGCCGTATTCGACGCTGATCGGCGTGACGGAAATGCGCGCGTCGGCGGCTGCTGCCGTGTGTCCCAGCGTCAGGTGGAAGGGCGACCCGGTGAGCGACGAGATCGCGCTCTGTGTGGGGGCCAGCGCCGGCAGTTGCACCACGCCGAGGGAATCGAAGCTGTATTCCGCACCCAGCGGAATGGTTCGCTTCGTGCTGTCCGCGGGCGCGAAGCGGGAGTCGAATCGCGTCCACGCCGAGGATATCTGCACCCTGAACCGGCCCCGCGGCGCGACGGTGGCGTCGTCGAGGTGGCCGAGGTCCGCCTGCGCGCGCGCTGCGCGCGGCAGGGCCGCGACGAGCAGGGGAATCAGGGCAGTTCCGAGCAGGGTTCGAACGGCGCGCTTCCGGATCATGGCGGTACGCGAGTCGCTGGGGTGAAGGCGTGCGCTTATTATCCTATCGGGAAACCCGTCAAAGTTAACCTGTATCCCGTGCCCCTGCCTTCGCTCCCCCTCTCCGTCCCCCTCCCCATCCCGCGCGTGCCGTGGCAGATCACCGGCAATCACTGGCTGGCGGTGCCCTGCATTCATCCCGCCAATGGCGCCGTGCACGCCGTGGGCGTGCTTCATCGCGGCGCGCGCTCGGCGATCGAGTTCGCCGGCCACGCCGGGTTCGTGGACGCCCAGGGCCCGGCGCTGTTGCGTCCCACGATCGCCGTGAACGGCGCGTCGTACGACCTCGCGGCGTCACCCATGGCGTGGGAGCGCGCCCTCGGCTGGCTTCCGACCTTCACGTGCACGGTGGGACCGCTGGTGCTGCGCGGGACGGTGTTCGCGCCCTTCGGTCGCGACGCCGACATGGCCGGCGCCGTGTACGCGCTCTCAGTGGAGAACCGGTCCGGGTCCGCGTGCCGCGTGCGTGTGGGCGTCGAGGGCACGCTTGGGCACCGGCAACTCCGGGTGCGCACGCCGCGTCCGTTCGCGGATGCGCACCGGGCGTCGGTGGCCGGCGACCTCGTGCTGCTCGACGGCACCGGCGAACCCGGGCTGGTGGCGCTCGCCCTCGGTGCTGACGGGGACGCGATGGTTTCCGTGACCGGTGGCGAGGCGCCCGGGTATTCCATTGCCCGTGATCTCGACCTGCCGGCGGGAGCGCGCGAACAGGTGGCATTCTATCTGGCGGCCGGTCCCGAGCGCGACGGCGCGCAGGCCTCGGTGGCGGTGCTGCGCCGCCGCGGGTGGCGTGGGCTCCTCGCCGGCACGCGCGATGCCATCCAGGCGTTGGAACAGACCACCGGAAACGACGCGCTCGATCGTTTGATCAATCAGAACCTGCTGTTCGCGTATTTCTACGCCGTGGGGCGGGCACTCGATGACGCCCATTACTACTTGATGCGCACCCGGGCGCCCTGGCACAGTGCCGGCGTGACGGTGCGCGACTGGGAAGCGCTGATGTGGACGGTGGGCGCAGTGCAGCTGGCCGACGCGCCCCTGGCTCGCGAGTTGATCCTCCGGGCGTGTGAACTCCATGGCTACGCGCCGGGACGCGGCGTGCACTATCTGGACGGCACCCTGTTCGAACCGGGGTTCTCGCTGGAGGGGGCGGCGAGCTACCCGCTGGCCGTGGAGCGCTACATCCGTGACACCGGTGATGACCATATCGTGGACGAGCCCGTGTTGGGCGACACGCTGTACGTGGCGCACGACGAGCTGACCGACCGCCGCGACGCGGAGTGGCCGCTCTACACCACCGAGGTCGGGCCCTCCGGGGCGCCGGTGGCCCACCCGTTCACGCTTCACGGCAATGCCGTCGTGGCGATGGCGCTCGACGTGCTCCGTCGGACCCTCGACGAGGAAACGGCGCGCGACGTCCAGGATCCCGCGGCCGTGCGTGCGGCGCTACTGCGCCACTTTCTCGAATCGCGTGAAGGTGCGCAGGTATTCGCGTCGTCCATCGACATGGCCGGTGCGGCGTCCATGGAAGACGATCCGGTGGGGTCGGCGTTCTGGCTACCCCTCTACGAAACCGTGGAGCGCCACGACTCGAACTACCGGCGCACCGCCAAAGCCCTCACCCATCCGGCGGCCGAGTTGGCGCAGCATTGCGCGCGGCTCATCGGCCCCGAGTCGTCGACCCAAGTGAAGTGGTTCCGGCGCGCGCCGCTCGACGGAGGGTTCGCCGCGCAGTACGTGGATGGGGAGGGCAAGGCCACCGGAAACGGCGGCGATGCCTCGCTCTCGGGCCTCGTCGCGTGGAGCTTATGGTACGCCGTGCACGGGCTCGGGGAGCGCGGCTGACGTTCTTGTCGGCCCGCGGGAGCGCGGGCTATATTGGTGGGCACGCGGGAATAGCTCAGTTGGTAGAGCACAACCTTGCCAAGGTTGGGGTCGCGGGTTCGAGTCCCGTTTCCCGCTCTGATACGTGATGGTGTAGAATGAGGAGCGGCCGCGGCCGCTCCTTTTTTTCGCGCTCCCGCCGGGGTGGCGAAACTGGTAGACGCGAGGGACTTAAAATCGCTCACTGGTGCGATTCCTCCCTCTGAAGCGTGCAGTTTCCTGGGCCGAACGGGAATATAGTGGGGAAAACCGACGGCTGGACGGCCGGCCGCTGGCCTGTCAGAAATCTTGGGCGTTCTGGGGTGCCATGCGCCCGGCCGGGATCGAACCGGCATCCCCGCAGGGAGCGGATTTTAAGTCCGCCGCGTTTGCCATTTCGCCACGGGCGCGTCCGTCAGGATAGCACCTCCCTCGGCGATCCGCTACGCTCTGCCGGCGGCACCGCTCCCCCCCCAGCCTGAGTGGCCGAAGGTGGAGCGCGGCCTCGCCAAAGGTGTGCCTGCCTGGCCCCAATCCGACACTCGGCTCCATGCCCGAACCTGCTAATCGGCCGCTCGAGAGCGGGGCCGGTCCGCCTTCGGTCATGGCAACGATAC